>CAJFOG010000016.1 GCA_904395785.1 uncultured Eubacterium sp.
GATTATAGAATTTTTCCATTCTTTCTTTTAAAATCTCTAATTCACGCTTTTTGTTCTCTTTTTTTAGGTCTTTTGCTAATTGATATCTATAGAGAACAAATGCAAAGATGGAAGGAACTGAAGCTATTACTAAATCTTTTATATAGGGCAAATATACAACAAGTTCATCATTATTCATTAAAAAACCTCACTTTCCATGAGGTATTATATCAAAGTTTTATAATTTTTAACAATTTATGTCAAATTATGTAATTAAAAACATATAAATAGCAATAAGGAGGACTGCATATGAAAACAAAAGTATTTGATTTACCAAAAGCAACAGTAGTTTTGAAGTACCACACATTACCAACAAAAGAATATTTGGAAGGTCCATGTATTGAATTTATGAAAAGTGTAATTAAGTTCCGTCAAGAGCAGGAACAAAAAAAGCTCCAACAACAACAAGAAGAAGCTAAGAAATAATATGTCGTTATTAGTTTTAATAATATAAAAAAACCGCCCCAAAGCGCGATTTTGATAAACGGTTTTTTCATGATCAATTTCAAGAACATTAGTATTATATCATAATGCAATGTTCTTGTAAATTATCATTTTTTTTGGGCTTAAACGGGCTAGTAATGGATATTAACAACTCAACGAAACATAAAGAGGTAGATATGAAAAAGAAGAGTCACTATATAGAGTATGACTATGAATCTACATTTAATGATCCAATGGAAGAAGCTAATGAAAAAGAAATAGAAAAATTATTAGCAAATAGGAAGATTAAAAGTATATATACTACAAAAACAATTAAGGCAGGTAATCAGTTTGAAGTTGAGATATATCCAGCATTCACAAGAAAAAAAGCTACTGAGTTAAATATAAAACCTAAAAGCAAGTTAGCACAAAAAAAATTAAATGATAGAAATGCTAGAAAAAGAGCAGAACGTTTAATTAATGCTAATTTTGAGAGTGGGGATTTGTGGATAACTCTTACATACGATAACGAACATCTTCCTAATGATATAGAAGAAGCATTAAAGAATATGAAAAACTACATAAGAAGAATTAATTATCGTCGTACAAAGTTAGGATTGCCAAAAGCCAAATATATATACGTAACAGAATATAGTCATAAAAAGAAGATTAGATGTCATCATCACATGATTATGGATAAGGGATTAAGTATGGATGAAATTGAATCTATGTGGAAATGTGGAAAAAGAAATAATGTTAGAAGAACACATGAGGATGATATTGGTGGGTTAACAGGGCTAGCAAAATATCTAGTAAAAGATCCTGCAGGAAGTAAAAGATGGTGTAGTTCAACCAATCTTAAAAAGCCAGTTGAAAGAAAAAGTTATTCAGCATTCCGTTCTAGACAAGTTAGAAAAATGGTGGAAAACAGAGAGTGCGTTAAAACACTGCTAGAAAAAAGATATAAGAATAAGCTCTTAGTGGACTTTGAAATTAAGAAAAATGAAATAAATGGTTATTACTATGTTTATGCAAGAATGACGGAAAGGAGGAACATATGAAAAAAGAAGATTTAATACAAAATATCGATAATTACCTAGCAGATGAACAAGAAGATGAGAAATCTAAAAACACACTAATTCATTACAAACACATTATTACAATGTTTGTTAATTCGTTACCTAATGAGAATGTAACAAAGATAGATTTAATAGAGTTTAAAGAAAATTTGTTGTCTAGATATAAGCCTAGAACAGTTAGTAATTACATAACTATCGTAAATAAATTTATCAAGTATGTAGAGTTAGCCACGAAAAGTGATGAGCAATTTGATTTTAATCAAATGAAGAAATACTACAGTAAAAACATACTTAAAAATATTAAAGTTCAACAAGAAGCAAGTTTAAAAGAAGTATTAGAACCGATTGATTTAAAGCGTATGTTGAGAATGGCCAAGAAGTTAGGAGAATGGGATTTATATTACATAATGAAAATTATTGCATATACAGGTGTACGAGCAGAAGAATTAAAAATATTCACTGTGGAAAACCTAGAGTCTAACTATATTAAAGTAAAAAATAAAGGGAAGATACGTAATGTTATTGTTCGTCAAGATTTACGTAGAGAATTACTGAAATACTGCAAGGATTCTAAGATATTAACTGGATATGTATTTCCAGGTAAGAAAGAAAACAGTATGCTGCATAGCACAACAATATATAAACGTTTAAAAAAGTTAGCAGGTAAGTGTAGAGGAGTGAAGAAAGATAAGGTACATGCACACAGCTTCCGCCATCTATTTGCAATTAAGTTTATCGAAGAGGGTGGAGATATTAGTGAGCTTGCAGATATTTTAGGCCATTCATCAATAGAAACAACTCGTATCTACACTAGGACAACAGACAAAATGAAGCGAGAGAGAATGGAAAGGATGAAGTATTAAAATGAAAAAAATTATTAATACGTATGAAGATGTAGTGAATTTGTTGAATGATATAAAAATAGAAAACAAATTTTCGCTTTTTAAAATGGGCGAACTTGCAAACTGTGGGCCTAGAACAATGCACACATATATTAAATATCATAGAAGTATTCCTACATATACATTTGTTAAATTATTAGATAGTTTAGGATATCAAGTAATTATTTGTAAGAAGGAGAAGTGAGGTATGAAAGATATAAAAATTGAATTGTACAATGATCATTTCCAAAATTACAAACGCTATTCAATCCCAAAAGCACAATTAGTTATTGCGGATATACCATACAATCTCGGGAGCAATGCATATGGTTCTAGTCCTGAGTGGTACATAGATGGCGATAACAAAAACGGAGAGAGTGAGAAAGCAGGGAAATCATTCTTTGATACAGATGAGAATTTCAAAATTGCCGAGTTCATGCATTTCTGTTCTAAGATGTTGATTAAAGAACCCAAAGAAAAAGGAAAGGCACCTTGCATGATTGTGTTCTGTGCCTTTCAACAAATGCAAATGGTGATAGATTATGCAAATCGTTATGGGTTTAAACACTATATACCACTTGTGTTTGTAAAAAAGAGCAGCGCTCAAGTATTAAAAGCAAATATGAAGATTGTCGGTGGAACAGAATACGCTCTCGTGTTGTATAGAGAAAAATTACCGAAATTCAATAATGAAGGAAAAATGATTATGAATTGGTTTCATTGGGAAACAGATGGCAGTTATCCTAAAATACACCCAACTCAAAAACCTATCCCAGTTCTTAAAAGATTAATTCAAATATTCACAGATACAGGGGATGTAGTAATTGATCCAGTAAGTGGAAGTGCATCAACTCTTAGGGCTTGTGCTGAGTTAAACAGGCATTGCTATGGTTTTGAGATAAAAAAAGAGTTCTATCGTAATGCAAAAAAACAAATGTTATGTAATGTGAACATGTCATTGATTATTTGAATAAAAAAAGAGGAGGACAAAAAATGCAGAATTTTAAAGAAGAACTATCAAATGAAGAAAATCCAGCAATCATCAGAATAGGGGAATATTTGGCAAAACGTGCGGAAACAGATGCATCAGTTGCTAAAAGCATAGAAAAAGAGAATAAATCA
>CAJFOG010000017.1 GCA_904395785.1 uncultured Eubacterium sp.
GTAAATACAATGAAAGTTGAAGTTGGAGATTATATTATATTACCAGATTTACAAGATACAGAACCAGGTTATGTATTTATCGGTTGGAGTACATCAAAGAATGGTGAAGTAATGTATAAACCAAACCAACATGTATATTTTCAAGATAAAGATAATGTAGTATTATATGCGCAATATGAACGAATTTCTAATAATGTTGGAAAACAAGAACACGGTGTGAATACAGCTGACCATACATCATATTATAAGTATATAGGTGCTTTTATCGTTAGCTTTATAGTTGTATGTATGCTTATATATAAAAAACTAAGCATAAAATAAAAACAGAAGAAAGTTAACTGTTTGTTCCTAATATCGTATAGTTAAGTTATATATATTGTAGTGAATATGAATGAAAATAATACTTTCTATTTCATAGATATTATTGTAGTATTAATATGGTGATAAAAATGAAATATATAAATGGGCAAGAAATATTAATGTTTTTTAAACCGCCAATTTCTAGATTGGATGTATTTGCGGTAGAAACTGTTGATGCATCTTTAACGATGTGTGCTGATGCTTTTAAAAAGCTAGAAGAAGAGTTTCAAGTTTGTATTGATTTTCCTACTTTTAAATATCAATTATTAAAAACAATGCAATCTTACTTAATTGATTGTCAAAGGATAAATCATGTAGGGTTACAACAGCCAAGAATGAAAATAGATAATGAACGCTATCAAGCGTTGGGGATACCCTTAACATTATGGCCAAAACGGATGCAGAAACAAAATGCTGAAAATTTTTTCTTAATGCAGTATGCATTAGCTTATGCAGGAATCTTATATCGTTATTTAGTAGATAGTGGTTTACCAAAAGAATTTTCTCATCGTTTAGCTAAAGATGCTGGATTAAAATTAGGAGAATGGATGGATCAAAACTGTATACATAAATGTTCTTATGAATGTATTCGTAGAAATACGTCAATTGGATATTGTACACTATGTTCTTTTTTAATACAGCCTTTACCTTGTCCAAAAAAACAAGAAATTTCATATAGTATTTTAGGTATCGATGAGAAAGAATGTATATGTAAAAGAAGATAAAATAACTCATACAAGATTGTATGAGTTATTTTATTTGCAATTAAAAGTTTATAGTGGTAAACTTGTTGTGTAGTAAACGTATAAGAAAGAAAAGGTGAAATCATGGAAATCGTAAAAGGTTATATAGGAACATATGATTCTAATGGTAGTAAAGGAATTTATAAATTTTTGTTTGATGTAAGTTCAAATAAATTTTTATCAACAGATGTGGCATATGAAATACATGATGCAAAGTATTTATCATTAAATAAAGGAATATTAGTGTTTCCTTATAAAAATCAAGAGGCTGGTATAGGATTTATTTATAATAATAAAACGTTTATGCATGCAGTTGGTGAGAGTGTTGCTTGTTATGTGGCACAAGATGACACATATATTTATACAGCAAATTATCATGATGGAACACTTGGTATCTTTGAAAAACGTAATGATGGTGTTCATGTAAAACAAATGATTGATATTCAAAAAAAAGGTGGATGTCATCAAGTGATAGTATTGGAACATCATATTCTTGTACCTTGTCTTTTATTAGATAAATTAGAAGTATATGATAAACAATCTTTACAGTATGTGAAAACATGTGCCTTTCCAACAGGAAGTGGGCCACGACATGGAATTATGCATCCAGATAAAAAAAGATTATTTGTCATAAGTGAATTAAGTTGTGAATTATTTTTGTTAAATGAACAATATGATATTGTGAAGTCATGGCGTTTGTTAGAAGAAACAGAAAAAGGTGCTGGAGCAGCAATTCGTATGAGTCAAGATGGACGTTTCTTATATATGTCAATTCGAGATGTAAATAAACTTTATGTATTTGATATAGAAAACGAAAAAGTAATCCAAGTTATTGACTGTAAAGGAGATCATCCTCGTGATATTGCGTTAGAACCAAAAGATAGGTTATTATTTGTCGCAAATCGTTTTACGAATGAAGTTGTTGTATTTAAACGTGATGTACAACAAGGAATATTACAAGCGTTAGATGCTTCGATTACTGTTGCGGAAGCAGTAAGTATTGTATTTGAAGAGTAAAGAAAGGAAGTATATAAAATGAATCAATCAATTGGAATTATAGGATTAGCTGTCATGGGAAGAAGTTTAGCATTAAATATAGCTGATCATGGATATAAAGTGGCTGGATATAACCGTAGTTATTCAGTAACAGAAGAAATGTTAAAAACATATCCTCATGAAAACTTTACAGGTTATGAGAAATTAGAAGACTTTGTAGCTTCATTAGAGAAACCACGTAAAATTTTATTAATGGTAAAAGCAGGAAAACCTGTAGATTTATTAATAGAGCAATTATTACCTATGCTTGATAAAGATGATATTGTGATGGATGGAGGAAACTCTTTTTATGAAGATACAATTCGTCGAGAAGCATATTTAAAAGAAAAAGGGGTTGTATATTTTGGTATTGGTATTTCAGGTGGAGAAGAAGGAGCTAGAAAAGGTCCAAGTATGATGCCATCTGGAAATAAAAAAGCTTATGAACACATTCGTCCTATATTAGAAAGTATTTCTGCAAAAGCATATGATGAAAAACCATGTTGTGCTTATATTGGCGAAAATGGTGCTGGACATTTTGTGAAGATGGTACACAATGGAATTGAATATGCAGATATGCAAATGATTGCGGAAGTGTATTTATTATTAAAACACATTGGTGGATGTAGTAATGAAGAAATGTCTAATATATTTAAACAATGGAATCAAGGAGATTTAGAAAGCTTCTTAATCGGTATTACATCAGATATTTTAAAAGAAAAAGATGATATGGGTGAAGGAGATTTAATTGATAAAATTAAAGATTGTTCAGGTCAAAAAGGTACTGGAAGATGGACAAGTATTGAAGCATTAAAAGAAGGTGTAGATATTTCTATGATTACAGCATCTTGTAATGCACGTGTTCTATCTAATCATCCACAACGTAGTGAAATGCAATCAACATATGCATCAATTTGTGAACAAGTAAAAGTAGAAAATAAGAAAGCATTTATTGAACAAGTAAGACAAGGGATGTATGCTGCAAAGATTATTGCATATGCACAAGGGTTTGATTTACTTCAACAAGCATCAAAAACTTATGAATGGAACTTACAATTAGGAAATATTGCATCTATTTTTAGAGCGGGATGTATTATTCAAGCAAAATTTTTAGATGATATTACAAAAGCTTATGAAGAAGAAGTATCTCATTTATTACTACATGATTTCTTTAAAAAACATATTAAAGAAACACACCAAGCATTAAGAAGGATTGTAGTGTTAGCTATTTCAAATGGAATTCCTGTTCCATCTTTAAGTAATGCATTAGCTTATTTAGATATGTTATCTCAACCTAAAATGGGGGCTAGTTTAATTCAAGCACAACGTGATTACTTTGGTGCACACACATATGAACGTATTGATCAAGAAGGAAGCTTCCATCATGAATGGAGAAAATAAAAAACTATTAACACTAACTATATTTGGGGGAACTGGTGATTTAACATTTCGAAAATTATTACCTGCATTATACAATTTACAAGAAACAAATAAATTAGATAAGCAAATGAATATTGTGATTATTGGAAGAAGATCATATACAACAAAAGAATATGGAAAGATTGCATGTGATTGGATTCAAAAATTTTCACGTCTATCTTATCAAGAGGAAAGTATACAACAATTTCTACAAAGACTTCATTATTATCAAATGGATTTTACAAATATTGATGCTTATCAAGGCTTACAAGCTTATTATGCACAATTAGGATGCAAAGAGCATTTATTTTACTTTGCAGTAGCACCACGCTTTTTTGAAGTGATTGCGAATGGTTTATTCCATGTGATGCCTGCGCAACAAGGAAAAGTAATAGTAGAAAAACCATTTGGAGAAGATTTAATATCCGCCAAAAAATTAAATCAATATTTAGAAAATTTCTTCCAGAAAGAAAACGTATATCATATTGACCATTATCTAGGAAAAGAAATGATTCGTAATATGCAAGCAATACGTTTTATGAATCCTATTTTTCAAGGAGTATGGAACCATGAATTTATCGATCATGTAGAAATTAGTGCTTTAGAAGAAGTAGGTGTAGAAAATAGAGGAGGCTACTATGATCAAAGTGGTGCTTTAAAAGATATGGTACAAAATCATCTTTTACAAATTCTTTCTATAGTCGCAATGGAAAAACCAAATCATTTCTTTGGGGATGATATGCATGAAAAGCAATTAGAAGTATTACGTTCTTTAAAACCGATAGATAAAAGTAATATAAAAGAATCTATGGTATTAGCTCAATATGAAGGTTATCGTGATGAAGATAAAGTTGATCCTAATTCTCATACAGAAACATATGCGGCATTGAAATTGTATATTGATAATGAACGTTGGAAAGATGTTCCATTTTATATTCGTACGGGAAAAAAATTAGGACGAAGAGAAATGGAAGTTGTTATCACTTTTAAACAAAGTGAACCTGAAGTAGAACCAAACGTATTAATTATAAAAATACAACCTACCGAAGGTGTATACTTCCGCTTTAATATTAAAAAACCGGGTGATAGTGATGAAGTTGTGCCTGCTAGTATGGATTTTTGCCAAAGCTGTTTAGATTTTAATCGTATCAATACTCCAGAAGCATATGAACGTTTACTATTAGCAGCCATGCATTCGGAAAGTTCATGGTTTTCTCAATGGGAACAAATTGAAACAAGTTGGACATTTATTGAACAATTAAAACAATTTTATGATGAAACGAATCAAACTTTAGCTACTTATCCACAAAATAGTGATGGGCCAATAGAGACCAAAGTATTATTTCCAGATGGTCAACATTGGAATAAAGCTACTGTATAAATCTTATCAGTAATCTGAAATAACATGGGTCCTATAATCTATGGTATTGCCAATAACATAGGGTAAATAGCTCATAACTTGTAAGATTACTCAAATATGTGGGGATGGACAAGGTGAAGCACCTTGTCCATTTTCATATATGTGAATTATATTTTCATATGAATATTATCATTTAAACTATAAAGAACTCTAGTTCTAAAACGATTCCAATTTGTCTGTCTATTACTGCTGTGTTTTAATAATTTGTTCTCAAATATTGATAATTTCAGTTTTTCATTGTGTTAAAGTATTTGAAAATATTTGAAGAAGTATATTAAAAGTTCTTCTATTTCAATAGCTTCTTTTAAAACGCTATTTCTTCTTAAAGTTATGTAAATAGATTATTGCTGTCGCTAAATGTGTTTTCTCTGTTTTATCAAGTCATTTCACTTTTTATATGGATTATGTAAAAGACTTTAAGAAATTGTCTATTTGTAATTTGTATGACTTTTTAATATCGTGGTGTGATCAAAATTACTTAATTTAAAATAAAACAATTTTAAAAATTGAATTGACACAAATTTTCAATTTAAAATCTTAATCACTGAATTATAACAAAATAAGATTATCTTGTTGTTACAAATTGGGTAATCTTATTTTAACTTTTACACCTTTAGAAGTAGTCCAATAAGTTTCAAGGTCTTTCATAAGATGAATCTTTTGATGTTTACGTTTTTTATTAGGATTTCATTCACTATCCTATATGAAGAAGGAGGTGAATAAAATGGAGCAACTCTGGTTAATCTTAATCAGCATTTTAATTAATGTTGTATCTGATTTAATCACATACTGGATAACAAAAAAGTAACAAAAAAACTAGGAGTGCCAGCTCCTAGTTTTTCTTTTCCATATTAAAATGGAACAACTCTTGATACTAATAGTATATTACTTTCTATAGAAAATATCAATACTAAAATATATTTTTGCTTTATTTCTTCGTATCATATGAATGGTCTGTAACAATACGGTCAATCGAATTATCATCAATCATAGATAAATCATGTTCATCACCTTGTATGAATAAGCAATTTGATAGTTGAGATTGTACTTTATAATCACCTCTTGATATTTTTTAAAAATACCTTTTTCAATCCCTTTGTATATTCTTGCTCGTATACTAGCACCATTAACTTTTAATTGCTTCTTTTAGCGGAAAATCTTCTGTATTTAAAAATGCATCAAAAATTGTAATTTGAATTGTATTTTGTTTCATATTTACACCACCTCACACTTCCAGATGATATTGTTTTATATAAATAATAAAGGAGGAAATATTGTCTCCTTTATTTAATATGAATAAGCTACGGTTCAATGAATTGGATTGTGGCTGAACCTTATAATGTTAAAGGATTATGATCCATAACTCTTATCTTTTATTAGAAGTAATAGAGACACCGAGTTTATTTAAGATATAAGGATTCGTAGTAGCGATAGGGAAAGAAGAAAAAGCATGAAAATTATTTAGCATAGCTAATACATCAGTAGAAAGGAAAAGAGAGGATGTAAAGCATCGACATGAGAAGATTTTGAAGGAAAGACAGAATTGAATAAATGAATAATATTATATTTTTTATCAGCATCAATAAAAA
>CAJFOG010000018.1 GCA_904395785.1 uncultured Eubacterium sp.
CCTTGACCTGCTACTGCACCTAAAAACTTTTGTATTTCTGGTCTTCCCACTGTACCACTCCATCTTTTGGCTTGTATATAAATGTTATTAAAACCAAACTTATCCTCTTTAATAATACCATCTATACCTTCATCATTCGTGTACTTTGTTGAAATTACTGATGCATCATCAAAGGCATATCCCATTCTACTTAATAAATCTAATACTAACCTTTCAAAGAAACTAGGTTCTTTTGATAAAATCACTTCCAATAAATCATCACTTAATCGAGAAGAAATCATCTTTATAGAGTGATCAATATTTTCAATAGGTGTATTACTTTCTTCGTTCATTATATCTTGCATCACAATATCTTTATTAGGATTAACAAAGTCAGCAAATGAACTATACTTCATTAAGTAGTTATTTGTTATTTCTACTTTCGATGCAAGGACTTTTTTTCCTTCAGATGTTATTTTATATACCCCTCTTTTAACAGTTTCTAAAAGACCTGCTTTAGATAAATATGTTTTTGTCCATCCTACTCGATAATAGATAATTGTCTGCCCATTATCTAGAGTTTCATTTCTATCTTCTTCTGATAAATTTAAAAGTTTAGAAACTTCATCTACTAAATCTATCAATTTAACCTCTTCATATTGATCTAACACCGTAAGAACTTCTTTATACATTTCATTATATTTAGATATCATTTCATCAACTCCTATATCATAAAAATTTTGCATTTTCTTATACTGCCTAGTTTCATGCATATACATAAAATCATTACATCTTGTTAACCTTTAGGTTTATTTATTATTTTAAAATGTTTTCTGCAAATCAATTAGCCGTATCACCTGTAATTCTTCATCAGAAATTTCATCTAAAGATACAACTAATCTTTCATTCAGTGATTCAATTACTTTTTCATAGTAATTTCTTACTATTCTACCATTTGCAAAATTTGAAGGCTTATTCACAACAAGTTCCTTAAAATAATTAGTTAGATATTCATAACATTCCTCATGAATATGTTTCTCATCATTTTTACAAATTAACTTAAATATTTCCACTAATTCATTGGCAGTGTAATCTTCAAATTCTATATATTTATTGAATCGAGATTCTAAACCTGGATTAGATTTAATAAACTCATTCATTTCATCATTATAACCTGCAACTATTACAACAAAATCATCACGATTGTCTTCCATAGCCTTTAAAAGAGTATCTATAGCTTCTTGTCCAAAATCACTTTCACCTTTACCATATGTCAGTGTATATGCCTCATCTATGAATAAAATTCCACCTAATGCCTTATCTATAACTTCTTGTGTCTTGATTGCTGTTGATCCAACATAGCCTCCAACTAGTTTACTGCGGTCAACTTCTATAAGTTGACCTTTTGATATAACTCCAAGTTCTTTATATATAGCTGCTAGTTTCCTTGCAACTGTCGTTTTTCCCGTTCCTGGATTCCCAGTAAATACTAAATGAAGCGATATTGAAGATGTTCTATACCCTACTTTCTTTCTCCTTTTATCAACTCTAATTTGATTGATACGTTTTCTCACCTCAGATTTCACTGTTTCAAGCCCTATTAATGAATTAAATTCATCTAATAATTCATCAAGATTTTGTTCATATGCTACTTCTAATGTATCTTCATTCTGTTTTTCACTATTTTGTAAATTCACTTGCTTACCTAAACTTTTCTTACTCTTTTCAAGCATAGAATTTTCATTTTTAACCTTATCAATATAATTGTTCATTTCCACTATATAATTTATATATGAATTACGATCAATTTCTCTTTTTTCAGTGTTGTTAAACAAGTAATATTTACCAATCACTTCAAACAAATGTTTAACAATTATACTTGTTTCAGTATTATTATTAACATCAAAAAAAACAAATAATGGAAATGATAGAGATGTTATAGGTGAACTCAATTCAATTTTTTCTATCTGTTTTCCATCTAGATATCTATGTATAAAATCTGCTATTCTTACATCATCATTTTCTATTGAGATTATATTTATAAAGTTAATTATATCATATTTAACTAAGTCTTTTAATGAATACTCTATATTATTAAAAAAAGAAGATTTAGAAATATTCTCACAAGCATTACATAAATTTTTTAATGCATTTATCACATCTATATCCATCTTAATCTCCTATTACATAATTCCAACTTTTCTCATACTATCATTTAAAATATTCTTTACTTCATCATCA
>CAJFOG010000019.1 GCA_904395785.1 uncultured Eubacterium sp.
AATAGAAGAAAAACGATATCAAGAAGGAATTCAAGCAAAAGGATATTTAACATCCATAGGCTACGGAATATCCTTCTATAAGAAGCAGTGTTATGTAGTGAGGAGTGAGTAATCGCTCTTTTATCATCTTACCTTTATTTATGATTCATAATTATATATAATGGAATTGAGGTGAAAGGTATGAAAGTTATAGTATGTGTTGAAGATAATTATGGAATATCATTATTTGGGAAAAGATTATCGTTTGATCGTATTGTTTTTGAGAGAATTAAAGAGATAACAAGAGGTCATAAATTATATTCCAAAGAAGCATCAGATCGTATTTTATATGAGCATGATGTAGACCATGAAGTTATTGCCAATTTTCAAGATGCAAATAGTGAAGATTTTGTTTTTTTAGAATTCGAATCATTATCTATGGATATGATAGATGAAATGTATATATTTCATTGGAATAGAAAATATCCAAGTAATTTAAAGTTTCATGTTGACTTTACAAAATATACATTAATAGAATCAGAAGAATTTAAGGGTTATTCCCATGAGATAGTAAGGATGGAAAAATATGTTAAGAAAGTTTAATCAATATTGTCTAATATTATTTACGATTTTAAGTTTAATCACAGGATGTGCTAGTAATGATGACGCATTAAAAAAAGAGTCATCAAGTGAACCGGTTGTACAACAACAAGAACAACAAAGTAGCAGTAATAAGCAACAATCGAATGTTGAAACACAGCAAATTTCTCAACAAGAAGCGAAGAAATATACTGAACAAGATATAACGATATCAGCTGATGATATCCCAGATTATAGTGGAGATTTATATATCCCCATCAATGGTAATGTTCCTTACTTTAGTAAGGATGAAATTACAACAGCAACATTTGAATATTATAGTGATTTAGATAGTTTAGGAAGATGTGGTAGTGCTTATGCGAATTTAAGTAAAGACACGATGCCCACAAGTGAAAGAGAAAGTATTTCTAAAGTAAAGCCAAGTGGTTGGAACAATAAGAAATATGACAATGTCGATGGAGGATGGCTATACAATCGTAGCCATTTAATCGGATTTCAATTAGCAGGTGAAAATGCGAATGAAGAAAATTTAATCACAGGTACACGGTACTTCAATGTAGAAGGTATGCTACCATTTGAAAATATGGTTGCTGATTATATTAAAGAAACAGACAATCATGTGTTATATCGTGTTACACCTATTTATCATGACGATGATTTAGTCGCAAAAGGAGTATTAATAGAGGCAAAATCAGTAGAGGATGATCATATTGAATTTTGTGTTTTTGTCTATAATGTACAACCAGATATTGAAATTGATTACGCAACTGGAGAATCAAGAAAAATTAGTCAAGATGAAGTGGCTACATATCATGAGGATACACATACTGAATCTATTGAAGATGAACACAATCATACATCACAACAATCAACAATTGCCACTACTTATGTATTAAATACGAATACGAAAAAATTTCATTTGAGCGATTGTGCAAGTGTAAGTAGAATGAGTGAAAAGAATAAATTAATTTATGAAGGAAATCGACAAGATGTTATAAATCAAGGATATGATCCTTGTAAGAAGTGTAATCCATAGTAAAATATTATATAAATATGAATATTATAGTAAAAACTAATGTTATCTTAAGGATGATCATTAGTTTTTATATTAAAGTATCAAAACAATATTTTATTAGTAAACGAGTATATTGACAAAAAGTATAAAAATCTATATTATTTTCATATCAAAAATATTTGATGTGAGGTGATAGTATGCAAAGTATACATAAAAAAGATGCTATGATATTTAAAGCATTATGTGATGAAAAAAGATTATGTATATTAGAAATGTTGAGAAATGGTGAACATTGTGCATGTTCCTTAATCGATAGTCTACAAATAAAGCAATCTGCTTTGTCTTATCATATGAAAATTTTATGTGAGTCTGGTATAGTGTCTGCAAGACAAGATGGGAAATGGACATATTATAAAATAAATTCATCAGGAAGCTCATACGCAATACAAAGATTACGTATGATTACCACAGCACATTCTAATAAAGTGGCTAGTAAGTGTGAATAGGTCATCGAAAGATGACTTTTCATTTCAAAAACATATCAAATTTTTTTGATGTAAGAAAGTAGGTTATAGTATGAAAAAGTGGAAAGTTGCATTTGTATGTGTACACAACTCTTGCAGGAGTCAAATAGCAGAAGCATTAGGAAAACAGTTAGCTAGTGATGTATTTGAATGTTATTCAGCAGGAACACATATAAAATCTCAAATGAATCAAGATGCTGTTAGGTTAATGAAAAAACATTATGGAATAAATATGGAGAATAGCCAATATTCTAAATTACTCACAAATATACCAGAAGTAGATATTGTCGTTACAATGGGTTGTAATGTGCATTGTCCAAATCTTCCATGTATACACAGAGAAGATTGGGGATTAGAAGACCCATCGAATAAATCAGATGAAGAATTTATAAAAGTGATAAACCAGATACATAGAAAGATTGAAAAGTTAAAAGATGAGTGGAGAAACCGTATACGATGAAACAATTAGATATGACAACAGGAAAGATTCAATCACTTATACTTTCTCTTGCGATTCCTATTATTGGGAGTTCCTTATTACAATTTACATATAATTTTATGGATATGTTATGGGTAGGAGGATTAGGTAGCTATGCAGTGGCTAGTGTAGGTTCTGCAAGCTTCTACTTAAATTTAGGATATGCATTACAAGCATGTATCGTAGTTGGAAGTGGAGTAAAAATTGCCCATGCGATTGGTTCCAAAGATGATGTACAATCAAAAGCATATATTCAAACAGGTATGTTTTTAAACTTTGTATTAGGAATAATATTTATTATGATATTTACATTGTTTGGACAACAATTGTTACAGTATCTTGGTATTCAAGAAAGTAATGTTATTCAACAAGGATATTTCTATTTGTTAGGAAGCTTACCTATGATCGTTTGTTCATTTTTCAATACATTTTTTATACGAGTCTTACAAAATTATGGAATTATGAAACAAGCTTTCTACATTAGTTGTATAGGAATGATACTAAATATGGTGTTAGATCCAATCTTGATTTATATTTTTAAATTTGGAGTATTAGGTAGTGCAATTGGCTCAAGTGTTGGACATATTATAATGTTTTTGATGTTTCTAGATAAATTTAAAGATTATTTCTTATTTTCTATAAAAGGTGTGACAAAAGATAAGCTGAAACAAGTCTTACAACTAGGTATTCCTATGACATTTCAAAGAGTATTATTTACGCTAGTAAACATCATATTAGCTAAACTAATAGCACAATTTGGTGCAGAAGCAATCGCAGCACAAAAAATAGGATTACAAATAGAATCTATTATGTTTATGGTGATTGGAGGATGTAATGGTGCGATCGCAAGTTTTACTGGACAAAACTTTGGGGCAAAACTATATGAACGAGTAGATAGAGGGTATCGTTATACGTTAAAAATTAGTATCGTATATGCTTGCATTGCACTACTACTATTTTTATGGATACCAAATGTACTGGCAAGCATATTTGTAAGAGATGATGTAACAATATTAATTGCTAGTAATTATTTAAGAATAGTTTCTATTTCCCAACTTTTTAGCGCAATAGAAATGATATCCAATGGGTACTTTACTGGAATAGGAAAACCTAAAATTCCTGCAGTTATCAGTATTGTATTTACCGTATTACGTATACCATTCGCAATGATTTGTACACCATTATTAGGTATTAATGGTATTTGGTTGAGTATTAGTATTTCAAGTATATGTAAGGGAATTTTTGCATACTGCATGTATCATCATATAAAGAAAAAGGAGTTAATTGTATGAATCTAACAAGACTACATCAACTAACACAACATAAACAATTTCTACAATCTAATGTAGGAATAGAAAGAGAAGCATTGCGTATTTATAATGATAAAACATTATCCAATAAACCACACCCAGTCATATTTGGTGATAAAAAGAAACATCCATATATCACTACTGATTTTGCAGAAAGTCAATTAGAAATGATAACTCCTGCGTTTCAAGATAGCCAGCATGTATATAATTTTCTATCTAATGTATACAATATAATTGAAAATGAATTAGAAGATGAATATATATGGCCACAGTCCATGCCTTGTATGTTAAATGGAAAAGAGCGTATTCTTCCACAATCTATTAATAAACATGAGCAGTCATATTATTCTTATCGATTACATCTATTAAAAAAGTATGGAATGAAACAACAGCTAATATCAGGAATTCATTATAACTTCTCATTTCAAGACTCTTTAATACAAGTATTATGGAAAGAAGATCAACAAGGATGTACATACCAAGAGTTTAAAGATCAAATATACTTGAAGATTACAAAAAACTATTTGAAATACCGTTGGTTTATTACTTATTTGTTTGGATGTAGTAATGTTATTCATGAAAGCTATGAGAAACAGTGTATTGATAGACTAACAAAATTAACACATGATACGTATTCAAATGAAGGTGCAATATCTTATCGCAATAGCATATGTGGATATCGTAATAAGAAAGAGTTGTATCCTGATTATACTTCACTAACATCTTATATAAATAGTATAAAATCTTTTATAAAAAATAAGGATATTAATCATGCGAAAGAGTTTTATAGTCCTATACGTATAAAAGGGAAAGATAAAGAAGAAGTTTTAAAGTCTTTACATACTCATGGAATTCAATATGTAGAATTTAGAAATATTGATATTAATCCTTTTGATCCTTGTGGAATATCCTTACAAGATCTACAATTTCTACATGTTTTCCAATTTTATTTATTATGTAAAGATGAAGTATTTCATGATAATTGGCAACAAGAAGCATATAATAATCAAGATTTAATTGCGAATTATGGTCTAAATGATATAGTATTGAAGAAAGATAATCAAGATATTAGAAAAGTAGATTGGGCATTAGAAATCTTAGATGATATGTGTATCTTAGTAAAAGAATTAGGATTATATGATAGTAGTCTTATACAACCTTACATAGAAAAAATAAAAGATATCAGAAAAACATATGCATATCGTATGAAAAAAGAAATACAAAAACAAGGGTATCTTTCCTTTCACTTTCATCTTTCTAAAGAGTATAAACAATATGCGAAAGATAAACAATTTTATTATATTGGATGTGAGGACATGGAATTATCTACACAACATTTAATGAAAGAAGCAATTAAGAAAGGACTAAGTATTGATATCTTAGATCGAAAAGAGAACTTTATTTCTATTAGTAATGGTAGTAAAAAAGAGTATGTGAAACAAGCTACAAAAACATCGTTAGATAGCTATGTTACAGTATTAATAATGGAAAATAAGATGATTACGAAAAAAATATTAAAGGAACATCAAATAAAAGTGCCTAAAGGGAAAGAATATACATCTATGGAAGAAGTTTTAATAGATGCATCATCTATGATTCAACAACCATGCGTAATAAAGCCTAAATCTACAAATTTTGGGACAGGAATCACTATATTTTCCAAAGGGGCAACAAGAGAAGAATTAATTGATGCCTTTACATTGGCATTTACATATGACAATACTGTATTATTTGAACAGTTTATTATAGGAAAAGAATATCGCTTTCTAGTTATCAATGAAGAAGTAGTCGCTGTATTACATAGAGTACCTGCTAATGTAGTAGGAGATGGTATTCATACGATAGCTCAATTAATTGAAAAGAAAAATACATCTCCTCTACGTGGAAAAGGCTATAAAACCCCTCTAGAAAAAATAGAAATAGATGAGACAATGTTACTATATTTGAAACATCAGAATATGACTTTGCAGGATGTACCAAACTTAGATCAAATCGTTTATTTAAGAGACAATTCTAACATTAGTACAGGTGGAGATAGTGTTGATGATACAGATAAAATACCAACTAAATTTAATGAAATTGCGATACAAGCAAGTAAAGCAGTAAAAGCATCTATATGTGGTGTAGATATGATCATTCACGATGTACAAGATGAGAATTCAGACTATGCAATTATAGAACTAAATTTTAACCCAGCTATTCATATACATGCCTTCCCATATCAAGGGAAACAAAGAAATATAGGAGAGAAGGTCTTACGAGCACTTGAATTAATTTCTTAATAAGACTTGATAATTTGTATTTTATTGGTATATAATTAAAATAGGATATCTATAAAATCATACTTATTTGAATAAGTGTGATTTTCTTATAAAATCTACGAAATATAAAATAAAGCTATGCATATTTCTTGTTTTATCCTGTATC
>CAJFOG010000020.1 GCA_904395785.1 uncultured Eubacterium sp.
ATATTATATCATGGAGTTTTTTTCATTATCTCTCCGCTAAAGCCTGTTGAGACCCCCAGCCTAGCTGGGGGTTTTATTGTATACAATAAAAAACCGACAAACTGTCGGTTATAAAACTTTTCCTAAAAATTCTTTTACCCTTTCATTTTCAGATAATTCAAAGATTTCCTCTGGTGTTCCTTGTTGTGCAATAACACCACCATCCATAAAAAAGATTCGATCACTAATTTCTTTCGCAAATCCCATTTCATGCGTAACAATGACAATTGTCATACCACTATCTGCTAATTCTTTTATGACATCTAATACATCTTTTACCATTTCTGGATCTAACGCACTTGTTGGCTCATCAAACAATATAACATCAGGTTTCATAGCCATTGCCCTTACAATCGCTAAACGTTGTTTTTGTCCCCCTGATAAATTTCTAGGATACATATCTTTTTTGGATAATAATCCTACACGTTTTAATAATTCACATCCTAATTGTTCTGCCTCTTTTTTTGGCATTTTTAATTCTAAAATTGGAGTAATCGTAATATTTTCCAATACTGTTAAGTGAGGGAATACATGAAAATGTTGAAATACCATACCTATTTTTCTACGATGTAAATCTAAATTTATAGATTTATCTGTAATATCTACACCTTCAAAAATCACACGTCCTTCATCAGGAACTTCCAATAAATTTAAGCAACGTAAAAATGTACTTTTCCCTCCACCACTTGGACCAATAATGGAAATAACTTCTCCTTCATAAATTTTTTCGCTTACACCTTTTAACACTTGTAAAGAACCATAACTCTTCTTAACATTCTCTACTTGAATTAACACTTGTCTAGTCACTAACACTCATTCTCCTTTCCATATATTTAATTAATTTTGATAATGAATACGTCACAACAAAATATATGAAACCAACAATTACAAGTGGTTCTATCGCTCGATATGTTGTTGCTTTTAAAACATTATTTACACTCATCAATTCTCCTACATAAAATGTAGATGCTAGTGATGTTTCTTTCACCATCATAACAAATTCATTCCCAAGGGAAGGTAATATATTTTTAATTGCTTGAGGAAAAATAATTTTTAGCATCATGTTATGATTGCTCATTCCTAAACTTTTGGCTGCTTCCCACTGTCCTTTATCAACCGATAAAATACCTCCTCTTATAATTTCAGAAACGTATGCTGATGAATTAATAATCAATGCAATAATCACACTTGCAATCATTGGCATCTTTCCGTCTGTTAAGGCAGAAAATATTGCGACGAATAACCACAACTGCAACAACAATGGTGTTCCTCTTACTAATTCAATATAAATGTTACATATCGTTTGAATAACCTTATGATTACTTAATTTAATTAACGCAAGACCTCCACCTAGTAATGTACCAAATAATACGGTTACAAATGCTAATCCTAACGTAATAAGTAATCCTTGTAGAAATTGAGGCCAACAATTTTGAATTAATTGGATACAAATACCTAAAAATGAAGTAGCATTAATCTCAAACATTTGATCACTTATTTTTTTCGCATCATTAATCCATTTTGCATATAATCCTTTTTCATTTACTTCTTCTATAATGTTATTCACTTCTTCAATTAGTTCTGTTTCTCCTAAAGGTGCACCTACACGATTTCCTGCATAATCTAATGAGTTTTCAAACATTAAATCTTGGCTAATTTGTAATTCTTTATTACTTTTCGCATATTCTTCACCAGTTGGATAAGAAACAGCTACTGCATCTACGCTACCATTTTTTAATAACTCAACTGCATCTGATAATGAACTCACACTTTGTAGCTTCGCCTTTGGTGTTTGATCTTGTACATATGCTTCTTGTAATGAACCTGATTGCACTGCAATTGTTGTATTTGATTGAAAATCTTTTAACGATGTAAAACGTTGATTGTCCTCTTTACGAATTAATATTCCTTGTAAACTTTCTTCCCCTTCTAAGTTATAGCCAATTGACATTTCCATTGTTTTTGCCCTTGCTGGGGTATAAGATAAACCTGTAATTGCTAAATCTATTTGACCTGTCGATAAGTTTGCTAATACCGCATCAAAACTACTAGCAGATATTTTTAAAGAGACCCCAAGTTTATCTGCAATATATTTTGCTAACTCTATATCACTACCTACATATTGTGCTTGTCCTGACTTACTACTATCAATAAACTCCATTGGTGCATAATCAGGAGAAGTACCGACAACAAGCTCTCCACGCTCTTTAATCTTATCCAGTAAAGAGTCTTTAGATGTTGTTGTTTCTGCAACAATCATCTGTACTTGTAAAGTAATAAAACATATGACAATCCCCACACATAACATAATTTTTTTTATCATCTTCATTACCATCTTCCTTTCTATAAAATAAAAAAATCGTCTCTATTCCAGAGACGATAAAACCGCGGTACCACTCTAGTTATTTTTGTAATATACAAAAATCCCTTTATCCATTAACGCTGGAACACGACTCCTCCTACTATTTTCAAAGAAGTACTCACAGATGCGTTTCTGATAAGATCTTACCGTTGACCTTCCACTCTGTATCAACTCGCTGTTGGTGAAACTTATCATACTCTTCTGTTCAACGATTTCATATGAATTGGCTACATCATACTGTAACATCAATTATTTGTCAATAGAAAAAAGAAAAAAAGAGATTTTCATCTCTTTTCTTATTTCCCACGACGTGCTTTACGTGCAGCTTCTGACTTCAATTTACGACGAACGCCAGGTTTAACGTAAAACTCTCTTTTGCGAGCTTCAGCAAGGGTTCCATTTCTTGACACTTGACGTTTAAATCTACGTAAAGCATCATCAAGAACTTCGTTTTCTTTTAATACTACTTTCGGCATGACTTACCCTCCCTTCTGATGCAAGCAAGGTTATTATACTGAAAAACAAAGAAAATTGCAACAAAAATCTCTATTTTTTCAGTAATATTTTTATTTTTTTTGCATATACTAAAAAATCTCAACAAATAAAGCTTATTCTACACTTTCTTCTAAGCAATATTTTTTAATACAACGCCTAGCAACAATATGATCACCAAGCCAATGTTCACGACCAAATTCACGATACATAAATACCTCATCCCCTTTCCCAAGAATGAGTACAGTATCTTGAGCATTTGCACTTTCAATCGCTTGACGAATTGCTGCATAGCGATCGGCAATAAAAATATTATTTGTATGTAAAATTCCTGTTTTAATTTCATTGGCGATTTCTTTTGGATCTTCATCTCTTGGATCATCTTCTGTCAATATAATGCTACTACAATAGCGGTCTGCGATTTCACCAAATATTTTTCTTTTTCTAGTGTCACGCTTCCCCGCTGATCCAAATACCGCAATAATACTTTTACTTTCTGGTGTAATATTTTTTGCATATTCAAATACTTTCTCCATACCATCTGGTGTATGTGCAAAATCGACAATCACATTAAATGTTTGCCCTTCATCAATACGCTCCATTCGTCCTTCTATTTGATCAATGGACTGTAAATGCGGCAAGATATCTTCTATCGCAATACCACTTTCACACATTGTCGCAATAGCTGCTAATAAGTTATAAATATTATATAACGCTACTAAGTTTGTAGAAACCTCATAAACTTTACCAAGATGATGTAATTCAAATGTAGAACCATGAACACCTATATTTACATGATTTGCATAATAATCAGCGTCATTTTGAATTCCATATGTTACAACTCTTGCATTTGTTACTTGTTTTAGTTGATCATAGTATGGATCATCCACATTTAATACTGCAATACCATCTTTTTTTAATAATTGAAATAACTTCTTCTTTGCTTCAAAATATTTTTCAATTGTTCCATGAAAATCCAAATGATCGTATGTTAAATTCGTAAATACCGCAATATCAAAATCTATACTTTGTACTCTACCTAATTCCAAACCATGAGAACTTACTTCCAAGGCAACTGCTTTCATGCCATAATCTACCATTTCTCTCATCGTTTTATGTAACAAAATAGGATCTGGTGTTGTTAAGTTTGGTGCTAACTTCACATCACCATAACGTATCGCAATTGTTCCAATATAACCACATGGAAAAAACTTAGAATATACATTTTGAATAATATTAGTTACTGTACTTTTTCCATTTGTACCAGTTACTCCAAATACTTTTAATTGTTGACTAGGATACCCATAAAACTTACTAGCAACCACATTTAATGTACGATTTACATTTTCTACTTGAATATATACAACTCCTTTATGCATATATTTTATATCTTTAGAATGTATAATACATTTTACACCTTTTTGAATAACATCTTCCACAAAATCATGTCCATCATGTACCATACCTTCCATACAGAAGTACATATCATTCTCTTTCGCCTTTCTTGAATCAAAACAAAGGTCAAAAATTTCAATGTTAGGAGCATTCTCAAAAAGCTGCGATAATTTCATCAGTTTTCCTCCTTTAAATTAGCAATCAAGCGATCATCTTCATAACGTTGGATACAGACATTTACCATTGTATGAAGAAGACTTTGGTCTGCTTGACAGTAAACCTCCAAATATTCACTAGAATGTCCAAATAGCATCCCATCTATTTCTTTTTCAAAAATTACAGATACTTCTTTACCTATAAAACGCTCCTTATATTTGTTGTAACCATCTTTAGAAACTTGTGAAAGTCTTGCTGCACGCTCTTTCTTCACTTTATTTTCTAAATGACCACTCATTCTAGCAGCTCTTGTATTATCACGTTTTGAATATGGGAAAATATGTAAGAATGTTAAGTTTAACTTTTTAATATTTTCCATTGTATCCACAAACTCTTCTTCACTTTCTTGTGGAAATCCTACAATTACATCACTAGAAATATTAATATCAGGAAATAAAGAGCGAATATAGTGTATACGATCTATAAATTTTTCAATCGTATATGGACGATTCATATTTCTCAATACAGTATTATTAGCTGATTGGATTGGAATATGCAAATGTCTTGCAACCTTTTCTTCTTCTTGCATAAACGCTAATAATTCATCTGTTACTTCATTCATTTCAATACTAGAAATACGAACTCGTTTTAACCCTTCTACTTCATTACACATTCTTTTTAATAAATGCGTTAAATTGGTTCCAATATCACGTCCATAATGTCCAATATGGATACCACTTAAAACAATTTCTAAATGACCATTCGCAACTAAATTACGTGCAATTTTCAAAACTTCATCCTCATGTAAAGAACGCTCTGCACCACGCGCATACGGGATAATACAATAACTACAAAATTGATTACATCCATCTTGTATTTTCAAAAACGCTCTTGTTTGGTGTTCAAATTTTTGAATAGGAATACTTTCAAAAACTTTTGATAATCTTGGCTCATTCACTATTTTACGAGGTCTTTCATCTTGTAAAGCTGCTTCAATCATATCAGGTAATTTATCTTTTCCATCACTACCTACCAAAATATCCACATGTTCCATTTTACTTACATCATCAGCTGATGTCTGCACATAACACCCAACAACAACAATCAACGCTTTAGGATTTAAAGCAATTGCTTGATTTACTTTTTGTCTTGATTTACTACTTGCAGTATTCGTGACTGCACATGTATTTATAATATAAATATCTGCTTTTTCTTTAAAAGAAACTTGCTCATACCCTTTTTCCAATAATGCACTTTCATATCCCTGTGATTCATACGTATTTACTTTGCATCCTAATGTCGCAATCGCAAATGTCGTCATTTTATTCACTCACTTTCTTACTTATTTTTCTTTGATACTTTAAAACCTTTTTCATTCCTTGTTTTCCAAGAATACCTTCATTTATCATAATATGTAGCAATGCTTGTTCATCTTCATACAATAATGCAAACGCAAAGTTTATCAATTGCTTTGAAGACAATCTTTCAGCTTTGGGATCTAGTGAATATTCCTTCACACACTTCATTTGTTTATATAAATAAAAACGATTTACTTTATCATGATACAATACAAACATATCTTGATTTCTCGCAACCAAAGAAGCTGAACAAAATCCATGGTCATATATTCTATCATCAAACAATGAAAGATTCACTTCATTTGCACAATTTCTAATAAACTTCTTATATTGTTTTAAATCTAATAACACTAATTCATCGGTATACAAATGATTCAAAAATATAGAAAAACATGGAAAATATATACGTTGCTGTCCTTCCATAAAGTATACTAACTCTTCTTTTAAACGTTCTAACTCAATATTCATAAAATGCTTACGTTGTTGATAAGTGAGATCGTACCAATAATCATACATATCTGTATAAACTTTAAAGAACATTTCTTCAAATCGTTGCTTTGCAAGTAAAGAAGTGTACACTACTTCATAAAGAAATACTTCTGTATCACTTTTCATAGAATATTTAAATCCATACATTTGAAACAGATATTTCATTTGTTCAAACTTTTCTTTATATTCTTTTACATGCAACAACTTATATTTCCCATACAAATCATGTAAGACTGCATCTAATGATTTCATTTATTTTCCTCTACTATCATATCATAATAAAAAGACAAATTAGCGATGGTACTCATTGCCGCTGTTTCTGCTCGTAATATACGACTTCCTAAAGAAACTCTAATAAACCCATATTGTTCCAACATCTCAACTTCTTCCAAAGAAAAGCCACCCTCACAACCAATCGCAACGACAATACACTTTACATTTTGATGTTGCTTTAATACATCAACCATACGTTGTGAGACAATATCTGCATCTTCATATGCAACAAGTTTAACATCAGCTTCAATTTCTTTAAGTTGCTTAATATGGCATGTTTCATGTAATGCAACCAAAGATGTCCGCTTACTTTGTTCGCATGCTTCAAGTAATATTTTATTCCAACGAGCTAACTTTTTATCTTGTCGCTCTTCTTTATTTTTTACTACACTACGAGAACTAATAAAAGGTATAATTTCACTTACTCCAAGCTCCGCACTTTTTTGAAGCAAAAAATCCCATTTCTCCTTCTTTAATAAACCTTGTGCCAAAATGATATCAACATTAGATTTAGAAGTATCTATTATCATTTCATCAATACATGCGTAAACTTGCTTTCCTTCAAATTGTACATGTGCCAAAAATAACTGTTGATTCGCATCTACAATACGAATCTTTTCACCTTTTCTCATACGCATAACGTTCGCAATATGATGTGCTTGGTCCTCACATAAACATATACGATCAAATACTTGTACGATATTTTCAATAAAATACTGTTGCATATTATCACCGTGTATATCTTACTACAAATTTACATAACTTACAATTCCTAACAATAATGCAACCTAATATTTTTATAAATCAATATTATAGTTTATCTTTATTATTGTTTATTTCTAATTCTTAACAACTTTAATATTTCTATTCTTAAATTTATACCTAAGATTATATAAACTTTTATTTTCTCTATGAATAAAATAACCGATAGATTGTGAACATAGTGCTACTCTTATTATTTTTGAAGAAACTAATTGTTAGTAACCTAGGCCTATATAAAAATAAGTCATTCTACAGCTGATAAGCCACATATTATTCTAGTTACCATAAAATGCACCCCTGTTTATTGGTCTACAATAAATGAAGTGCACTTCAATATCTCATTCGCTTAATTCTATTTAATTAAAGCTTTCACTAAAATAAAACTATATTTCTTATAACCATATTACTTTTTTTCCAATACAACAATACTTTCTATTGCTGGAGTATGTGGAAACATATCAAAAGGTGTTACTTGCTTGACATAATATCGTTTTTGTAAAATTGCCAAATTTTTTCCTAACGTAGCTGGATTACATGATACATAGACTACTTTTTTTATTCTACTTTGTAATATGCAAGCTAGCATCATGTCATCTAAACCTGTTCTAGGTGGATCAACTACCAATACATCTATCTTTCTTTTTTTTGATAAATATACTAATTTATCCGCTGCATCTGCACAAATAAATGATACATGAAAACATCCATTCATCTTAGCATTTTGATTTGCATTTACTACTGCATCCTTAATATTTTCTATCCCTATAATCTCTTTTGCACAATCTTTCAAATACATAGAAATTCCACCTATCCCACTATATGCTTCTACTATTAAATCATTATCTTTTCCTACTACTTCAGCAATTTTCGCATATAACCTTTTTGCTTGGTTTGTATTTAACTGAAAAAATGAACGTGGTGAAATTTGTAATTTTATATTATCTAATTGTAAAGGTAAATACTTTTGGTTTGCTAAAAAGCGCATTTCTTTCCCAAATACTTCGGGTGTTTTTTTCGCAATATGTATACTTTGCCACAAACTATACATTCCTTTTAAAGATGCCAATTCTTGTATACAAGAATCTGGAATTTGATCATTACCTGTTACTAACGTACATTGAAACTTTTCATCAAATCCTCTTAACACTAAGCTTCTCAAGCCTTTTTTTGTTTTATGTGAATAAGCTTGTATTTGATATTTACGTAATATCCTCATAATATTTTGGCGCATATGCTCTAACATCTTATCATGGACAAAACATTGTGATACATCAATAAATATATTAGATTTTGGCATATACATCCCGTTTTTTAATTCCTCATTAATTGTTGCACACGGCATTTTGCACTGATTACGATATCCAAAAATTTCTTCGCTAGCTACAACATTTTCAACCAACTTAGGATTCATTTGTGCATATTTTACTAATGTTTGTTTTAATATTTCTTTTTTATATTCTAATTGTTTGGGGTAACGAACATGCATGAATGCACACCCACCACATTTTTCTTGAATTCGACATTTTGGTTGAATACGATCTTTACTTTTTTGTACAATGTAATTTACTTCACCTTGCGCATAACGTGCATGACGTTCTACTATTTTTATGTCCACAATTTCACCTATTAATGCTTTTGGGATAAAAACAGGTGTATGATCAATGTATCCTATTCCTTCTCCATTAATCCCAACCTTTTTTATTTCTACTTTCATTTCGTCTACCTCTTTACTTTCTCATACCAATCTATAATCCTTTTTGTTATTTTTTGTACAAATGCATACCACCATGCATTTCTTAATGCTAACATATATTCCTTTCCATATGCGTCATCAAATACTAAATTTAAACAAAAACCAAAGTAAATAATACACGAAATTAAATAAATTGCCAATAATAAAGTTACAAGTGAAGCTAATGGACCATAAACATCTTGATAACTTGTAAACTCCTCTACTATCGTAACAAATAATGCAGCTAGTCCCATAATTGCTATTGTTGAAAAACAAGCACCAAGTAATCCAAAAGTAAATTTTCTTTTACGAAAGCTAAGAATACGATACATAATATATAAAACAAAAAACATAATGATTGCTGCTGTAATTGGTATAAAAGCAAATATATTTGTCGCAATAAAAATGGCGCTCATTAAAAGAATTGCTAATAAAACAAATAAAATCATTGACTTTAACCGAATTGCCCATTTCGCAACTTGTACTTCTTCACATGATGCACTGATTAACATAAAAGAAAATAAGCTACGACTTGCTAGATAAAACGATGTTAAAATCGTCGCTATAAAAGATAATAAACTATATTCTTGATTTGTAAAAAACTGAACAATCATATCTAATGTATTCATATCACTACTAGGTAAAAAATGAATAATAAATTCTAATAAAATATCTTCATTTAAATAAAAAAATTGAAATAATAAAGCAAATACTAAAACCGAGGGAGCGAGTGCTAATAAAAAAGAAAAAGATAGTGCATACTTAAATAAACTACCTTCAAACGATGTAAACTCTTTATATAACGCATAGAGTCTTCTCATATACATGCCTCCTATGAATAATTGCTTATATAGTTTACCATGTTTTCAGCATCTATACCAATAATGAAATAATAATATTGTCCAATTCTTCCTTCCTTCGCTTGATCAATTAACTCTTTTGCACCGTCAATATGTGTATCCCACTGTTCATGCAATTGCTGCTTACGAAATATAATTGCATTTTTTACTGTCTCTTGCATAGTATCATCTATTAAAAAAAATGCAATTTCATTAATTTGTGCTGAACTAATAGACAAATATACAACTGTTTTTGATGCGATAGTATCATCTAATGCATATAATTGTTTAATTTTTTCAGTAGTTAAACTATTTTCTTGAAATAAACCAAATTTCCATTCCTGTTTTTCGATTTGTTGATTAACATATTTTATAATTTGAGTAAAATCATTTATCCCATTTTCGAAGGAACCATTCGTGCTACATCCACCCAACAAAAAACAAACAATTAAAAAAAACTTCCTCATATACAAAACCTCCTAGTTCAGTATATGAGGACTATGATAAATCATGATTGCTATTTCATAAATGCTATTCTCACAGCTTTAAAAAAGCATAAAAACGCAACTAACATACCAATATGAGATAGCCCTGCTATCCCTGCAATCATCCCATTAACCCCTGTGCTAACTTCTATTTGCATTGTTTGTAAAACCCCTCTAACGCACATCATAATCATCATCAAAGGAAAAGCTATATTATATACAATAAAAAAACGAATAAACCACACGTTTTGTTCTAAATCACTCACTTTCAACATGATTGATACAATTAAAAAAAACATCATTCCTAAAACTAAAAAATGTACATGAAGATCCGCTAACACACTATGTGTAATAGATTCATATAGCTTTGTAAATTCACGATAAAATACACCTGAAATTAATCCTAAGATTAAATAAATAAATGATGTATTTATAACTTTTTTCATAATACTTCCTCCTTACGATACATAATAAATTTTTTTAAAAACATACATCCTGATAAACATAAAGCACTTCCTAATCCTGCATAAAATATTGCAATATACATTAATTTCCATAAGTGAAAATTACGAATACAAATTCCAAGAGTCATCATAAAACACATAATCATATACGATTTCATATCAAAAAACTTCCAAATATATTGTTTAGATGCATATAACATTATACGTTTTACATGTTTATATAACATTTTTTTAAAAATACACTTCCAAAAAATGACAAAAATAAGAAACGAGATAAGCAAATGAAATATACTAAGATAATTCTGATATGCCACAATTGCAATTTTTAATATTTGTACTCCTGCTATTAACCAAACAATACCTGCACACAATAATAATATTTCTTTTTTTACTTTCATTACTACACTTCCTTTATTCATATAAACAATGTTTTACTAATTGCATAATACCTACTTGTGAAATTGACATATTTGTAATTGATGACAAAAACAAAGTAAGAATATATGATACAAATTGTTGCCTAGTCAATTGTTCATTAAACACATTATCTTTAACAGCTTGATCATGTTGTAAAATGGTAAGTAAACACTGTTTCATATGCTCTATACAATACTCCATATGTTGTTGTCCTTCTATTCTCTCATCATTATGAAATACCATTGCATGTGATTTTAAAAAATCTGGATATTTTTGTTTTCCTTTTTGAATACTGTCACACATCCACTGTAAACATTTCATAAAATCGTATGTCATTATATCATTTGGCATTTTAAAAATATCTTTCCAAATACTTTCAATAACCTCATGTAATAATTTATTTTTTGATGGAAAATAATTATAAATAGAGCCTATCGAAACATTACATTGCTTCGCTACAGCGCGTATTGTAATTGACTGTATACCATACGTTTGTACCATTTGATGACACACCATCAAGATATGTTTCTTTGATATATAAGCTGTTTTCATAAAACACCACCTTATTGAACATTGTTCATTTATGATTATACGCAATTTTATAATTAAAAGTCAATATATTTGCATTTACATTTAAAATATAAAAAAAGTTGTTTTTAAATTGTAAACAACTTTTTTTATGTTAATCATTACTTGCCCATTCAGGAACTTCATTTCCCCTTCTAATTAATACAGCTTTTTGAAACTCTGTTTGATTTAAAAATTCTAAAATTTCAAATTCTTCTTCTTCTGTACATCCAATCAATAATTTTATTTCGCAATCTTTCTTTAATATGTCTGCACATACCGCAACTGATTGCACAAGTGTTGTATTATTACTTCCTCTAAATACATCAATCGGTGCTTGATCTGATCCAGATGTATCATTTAAGTACCCATAATCTACAGGATAAATTAAATTACTAAATTTATAATGACACGTTCCTTTAGGTCTATCAACTACTAATCTACTTGATAAATATAATGTATCTAATTTTTGCCAGAAAAATGCATTGTTTTCATATGCGTTCATTTTGTTGCCTCCTTTTAGAATTTTACAATCACTTTATCTTCCGTTATATCGCTTAACTTACTACATCCACTCATCGCCATTGCTTCTTTTAGTTCCATTTCTATTTTGTCCATATAAATACGAACCCCTTTACTACCTCCGCCAATGACGGCATGAGATAATGGTCTTCCAATCAATACACCATCAGCACCTAATGCCAATGCTTTAAAAACATCATTTCCACTACGTATGCCGCCATCTATAAAGATTTTCATTTTACCTTTTACAATCTTTACAATCTCTGGTAAAACTTCAATACCTGATAAGCAATCATCTAATACACGTCCTCCATGATTAGAAATAATAATTCCATCCGCTTGTGCCTCAATTGCCTTTTTTGCACCTTCTACACTCATAATCCCCTTAATGATAAATGGCACTTTTAAATTTGCTTTTATAGTGCGTAAATCCTCAACACTTTTAAAATGTACAGGTATAACACTTTGTCTTAGGTTAATTAATCCGCTAGCATCCACATCACTTGCAACAGCAATTGGCTTCACCTCATTCACAATATCAATACGTTTTTGTAAATGCTCCCATACCCATGGTTTCATTGTACATACTCCATATCCATTGTGTTCTTTAATAACTTTTGCGGGTTTTTCAAACATATCTAAATACATTCCATCGCCAGTAAATGCTAAACTTCCTGCTTCCAAACAACCTTTTACTAATTGTTGCGTATACGTATCATCATCCATATCAGCTCCATAGTTTTGACGAATACCACTAATTGGAGCCGCATATACTGGTAACCTTACAGGATGTTGAAAAAAATCAGCAGTCGTATCAATTTGAGAAATATCCGTAATCGTGTCCATTTTTATAAACACTTGTTTCCACATAGAAACATTTCGAACAAATGATTCCCCACTTCCTTTTCCACCTGGTCCTGGCGTCTCTCCTCGACATGCCTTCCCATTACAATGTATGCAACAACGACATATCTTACATTTATCTTTCGCATTCGCATACACTTCATTCCATGAATTCATTCAAACTCACCTTCTATCTTATGCTATTTACGATGGGTCGTTCATCCTCTTTATTATACTGATGATGAAAATAATTATCAACCTTTCTCATGAATTTTCATAAGAAATATTAAGTTTCAAAACAAAAAGACTTATCTTTCAAAGTCCTCTCATTTATTGACGTAATAATCGCATAGCATTTAATACCGCTAATATGGTAACACCTACATCCGCAAATACCCCCATCCACATATTCGCAATTCCAACAACAGCTAATATCATAATACAAATTTTTACAATTAATGAAAAAATGATATTTTGTTTTAAAATACACATTGTATTTTTAGCAATTTGTATTGCATCAATTAATGCACTAGGATCATCTTTCATTAACACGATATCAGCAGCTTCTACTGCTGCATCACTTCCTATTCCTCCCATAGCTACCCCAATATCTGCTCTTGCAAGTACAGGTGCATCGTTCATTCCATCCCCAACATACATTAACTTTCTATTTGTTGCTTCTTTCTGCAATAACATTTCCACATGTTTCAATTTATCTTTGGGTAATAACTGTGTATAAACAATATCCAATTTTAAACGATTAGCTACATATTCACCAACTTCTTTACGATCTCCTGTCAGCATCACCATTTGCTTTACTCCATGGGAGCGTAAAGTTTTCACTGTGCGTTCACTTGATTCTTTTAATTCATCACGTAAACAAATATACCCTAAATATTGTTGATCACAAGCCACATGCACAATTGTCCCTATTTCTTGAGCTTCCATATATGCAATTTGATGTTCTTTCATTAACTTAGCATTTCCAACAAGGATATTTTTATAATCAATAGTCGCCTGTATTCCAAAACCTGATTGTTCTTGATACGATTGTATTTTTGTTGTATCAATTACTTGTGAATATGCTTTTTGAATTGATAAAGCAATTGGATGAGTAGAATGCACTTCTGCATAGGCTGCATAACGCAATACTTCTTCTTTTGAAGATTGGCATACTTTAATATGACTAACTTCAAATACTCCTTTTGTAAGTGTACCTGTTTTATCAAATACGATAGTGTCTACATTTTGTAATGCTTCTAAATAACTTCCCCCTTTTACTAAAATTCCTTTCTTACTAGCACTTCCAATTCCCGCAAATAAACCTAGTGGAATAGAAACTACTAATGCACATGGACATGAAACAACTAAACATGTTAATGCACTTTCTAACATCATATGAAATGATACATTTTCAAATAGTAATACAGGAATTATAGAAAGCAACACCGCACAAAGTACAACAATTGGTGTATAAATACGTGCAAAACGTGAAATAAATTTTTCAAGCGGAGCTTTTTTAGAACTTGCCTGTTCCACCAATTCTAAAATACGTGCTACTTCTGATTGTGCATACACTCTTTCTACTTTTAATTTTAAAAATCCTTGTAAATTAATACATCCTGCAAGCACATGATCTTCTTGTTTAACTTCTAATGGTAAACTTTCTCCAGTTAATGCTGCCGTATCAATACTACTTACACCTTCTATAATACATCCATCTAAAGGAATTCGTTCTCCAGGTTTTACAATAATATTCATACCCTTTTCTACATCTTCAGGACGATACTCTACTATATCATTACCTACAACAACATGTACTACATCACTTCGTAAATCCATTAAAGAAGATATAGAAGCACGTGATCTTTGTACAGCATAAGATTGAAACATTTCTCCTATTTCATAAAACAACATGACCGCAACTGCTTCTTGATACTCCCCTAAATAAAAAGCACCTAATGTTGCAATACTCATTAAAAAGTTTTCATCAAACACTTCTTTTCTATAAATATTTCTAGCTGCACTATATAAAACATTTGAACCTGCTAATAAATAGGCAATCACTGATAAATATGTTGTATTTGTGATACAACCAATCACAAACAAGAGACATCCAATATATACTTTCCATTGTCTATGAAAAGCAAATATTGCATATTTAGATGGCTCTTCTTGCTGTTTTTCACAATAAATGTTAATTCCTTGTTCTAAAGTAGGAACTACTTCTAAAATATGAGATATGATAGCTTGTTTGTTTTTATGCTCACAATTTACACGTAATACACCTGAAGCAAATTGTAAAGAAGCATCTATCACATACTTCATTTGTTTTATATAAGTTTCTATTTTTTGTGCACAATTGGCACAATCTAACCCTTCTATATAAAACGTCAACGTCTCATCATTTGATATTTCGTAAAGCTTCATATTCGGTTCTATAGTTTTTATACACGCTATTACTTTTTCCATTACTTTTTCTTGTGACACATCGATTATTAATTGTTGTGTCATAAAATTAACTTGTACATCATTTACCCCTTGTATCGAAGATACTGCCTTTTCTATTTTCTCTGCACAATTAGCACAATCTAACCCTTCTATATAATATTTTTTCATAATCACCACTACCTTTTCTCTAAGATGTGCGCAAGCCCAGCATCATAAATTTTTTGAATGTGTTCATCATCTAATGAATAAAATACATTTTTCCCTTGTCTTCGATAAGTAACCAATCTATTTTGACGTAAAATTGATAATTGATGTGAGATTGCTGATTGACTAGCTTTTAATATATATGTTAAATCACATACGCAAACTTCTTCATGAAATAGTACACTTAATATTTTCAAACGAGTTGGATCAGAGAACATTTTAAATAATGTTGATAATTCCTGAAACTGCACTTGTTTCGGCAATTGCTGTTCAATCCTTTGAATTTTATCTGGATGTAACGTTACAACTTCACAAGTTATTGATGACATACTAAATCCTCCTATTTATATATGAATATATGTTCATATATATTATACTCTTCATTTTTTTATATGTAAAGTAAAAAAAAGATACCACAATCAAATAAAAATAAGTCCTGCCATGGAAGAAAGAAGTTTAATAAAGCAAATTTACTTAAATTCATCCTATTTATGAAAATGATAAGTGTTCGTGATACTAGAGATATTGCTTCTTTATATGCTTACAATATTCATTTTTTTTATCTATCTAATGAATAACGCCCTATTAACATGGCTTTTGTTATTTTTTATACTTAAATATAATGAGAGTTTATGAATAATGATTACATGATGGTAAAAGAAGCTGTTATTCAAAAGTAAATCATAATTAATATGCCCTATCAAATTATTTTATTTATATCAAATACCATATATAGAAAAAATTATATACCTTAAATTATACAAAATAAAAAGAAGCTATGTGAAATGAATTTTGGTAAATTCATTTCGTTACAGCTTCTTCAATTATTTCTTTTTGTATTGAACTTGTTTTTTCTTTTAAATTTATAGCCAATTCCTGCATTAAATCTGGATGGGACTTAATAAAATTTTTCGCTGCTTCTTTACCTTGACCAAGCTTTTCTCCTTGATATGAAAACCATGCCCCACTCTTCATAACAATTTCATGATCAACGCATAAATCCAATAACTCTGATATGTATGAAATACCTTCTCCATACATAATCTCAATCGCTGCTGTTTTAAATGGTGGTGCTACTTTATTTTTCACAACTTTAACATTTACTTTATTTCCAACTACATCTGTACCATTTTTAATCGCTTCACTGCGACGAATATCTAGACGTACACTCGCATAAAACTTCAATGCACGTCCTCCAGGTGTTGTTTCTGGATTTCCAAACAATACACCAACTTTTTCTCTTAATTGGTTAATAAAAATCGCTGTACAATCACTTTTATTCATAACACCACTTAATTTACGCATTGCTTTTGACATTAAACGTGCTTGTAACCCTACCTGCGAATCACCCATTTCACCATCTAATTCTGCTTGTGGTACTAAAGCAGCAACTGAATCCACAACAACCAAATCAATCGCTCCACTTTTAATTAACATCTCTGTAATTTCTAATGCTTGCTCACCACTATCAGGTTGAGATAAAATCAATTCATCAATATCAACACCTAATTTTTTGGCATAACTAGGATCAATCGCATGTTCCGCATCAATAAATGCTGCACGTCCTCCAGCTTTTTGTACCTCAGCTATCGCATGTAAAGCGAGTGTTGTCTTCCCACTTGACTCAGGACCATATATTTCAATAATACGTCCTCTAGGATAACCACCAATTCCTAATGCTTCATCTACTTTAATAGAACCACTACTAATTGCATCAATATCAACCGCAGAACGCTCCCCTAGCTTCATAACACTTCCTTTACCATATTGTTTTTCGATTTGTTTAATTGCTTCACTTAATAAAGCATCTCTTTTATCATCAACTTTCTTATCTTTTTTTTCTTCCATAACCTACATTCCTTTCCCAAGTATATTCAAAATCACTTGATTAGCTACAAAGAATACAGCCTCATCTCTAATTTCATTTCTACTTTTATCTAATTGTAGCTTAAATACCTTTACATTATCTAGATATGCGATGGCACAATATATTAACCCGACTGCTTTCCCTTCTGATGGACTTGGTCCTGCATTCCCACTAAAAGATACTCCTATATCACTTTGAAACATTTCTTTTACATGTCGTGCCATTTGAATAACACATTGTTCACTAACTGCACCATACCGTCGAATAACATCTTCATCTACTTGCGCTAAACGTATTTTCGCCTCATTCGTATATGTTACAATACCGCCTTTTAATACCGAACTAGCACCAGAAACTTCACCTATCTTACTACAAAAGAGTCCAGCTGTAAAACTTTCACAGCTGGAAATTGTCAAACCATGTTCTTTTAACGTATTTACTAATTCAATCATTACATCGTCTCCATTACTACATTTCTTAACTTTAGAAAATAATCTATCCCACTAATAATAGATAC
>CAJFOG010000021.1 GCA_904395785.1 uncultured Eubacterium sp.
TATATTGATTTGTGCTTGTGGTAATAATAAAACAACAAAGCAAGAACAAAATGTGGAAGAAACAAAAGTTATTTATAAAGGTGATTATGCAGCATTATTGCCATTTCAAACAAGTTCTGCAAGAATTAAACATAGTCAATTATCAACAGGTGTGGAAGAAACAATGACACTTGGAAAAGGATTAATGCAACTAAGTAAAGAATATTTTGATCCTGAAGACTATACGTATAAAGATAGTGTCTTTTTAGACTATAGCTCCTTAGATGCACGTAGTGATGGAGATGGGTTATTAGGAAGAACAAGTGAAACAAATCCAAATGGCTTAAATCCAGCAGTAGGTACAGAATTTAAGTTGACGAATCAGAAAACAAAAAAAATTAGTAGTAGTGATGTTGTATTGCATGATATATATGAGTTAGATTGGTATAAAGGAAATGAGTTAAGTGGGATTTCACTTGCGTTAGTATTAAACAGTGAAATAGGAGCAGATAGTAATTCTTTAGATACGATTAGTGATGATATGCTACGTACATATGGGGAAGATGTTGGACGTAAACTAGTAAGTTATCTTCGTAAGGCAAAACCTGAAATTGGTCAAAAAACACCAATTTTAGTGACATTATATAAAAAAGCAACAGTAAATAGCCCTTTATCAGGTACTTTTATATCACAAGGTTATTTTGCATCAAAAACAGTTGGTGAATTTACATCAATTACGCAACAAAGAGTGTTATTACCAAGTGATGAAGCAACAGCTTTAGATGGAACAACAGCTAGTAAATTTTCTAATTTTTTAAAAACATATGAAGATTTATTACCAGATAAAGCATCAACAATCGCAACTGCACTATATGAGAATAAACAACTTGTTTCCTTAAAAATAGAAGTCGTTATGTATGCGAAAACATGGGGGGAAGCAAATGCAGCGATACAGACAATGCATAGTTCTTTAAAAACCTATTTTAGTTCTAAGACATATGGTGTACAATTAATAGTGAAAAACAATGATGAACTGGCTGCGGTTATAACAAGATCACAAGGAAGCAGCGAGTTAAATAGCAATGTGTTGTATTAGTAATTGGAGGTATTATGGAAAAGTTTAGTACAGAATATTTTAAAAAACTTGCGCACGATATTATGTTTGATATTAGTGATGAAGAAGTAGAAGAGTTGAAAAATGAATTTGGAAAGTTAATTACGCAAATTGAAGGATTAAAAGAAATCAATACGGATGGTGTTGAAGATATGGTATATCCATTTGAAGAAGAAACAACGTACTTACGTGAAGATGTAGTAGATACAGTACTATCTCAAAAAGATGCGTTAGAAAATGCAAAATCTGTAAAAGCAGGACATGTACATGTTCCAAAGGTGGTGAAGTAAGATGAATTTTACAAAATTAAGTAATGTAGCAGTAGAAGAAAGAGTAAAAACAGCTTTAGAAAAAGCAAAAGAAAGTCAAGAAAAATTAAATGCAGTTGTAAGTTTTGTAGATGTAGAAGAACAATTAAAAAATTTAGAAACACTAGATAAGAGTGCACCAATGTATGGGATGCCAATTGTATTAAAAGATAATGTTAGTACAAAAGGTATTCGTACTACTGCAAGTTCACGTATTTTAGATAACTATGTACCAGTATATGATGCGCATATCGTAGAAAAGCTAAAAAAAGCAGGAGCTATTGTAATCGCAAAAGCTAGTATGGATGAGCTTGGAATGGGGGGGACAAATAAAAATGCATATACTGGAAAAGTAAATAACCCATGGGATACAAATCGTATTTCTGGAGGTAGTTCTGGAGGTAGTGCGGTTTTAGTTGCAGCAGGTATTGTACCATTTGCGATTGGTACAGATACTGGAGATAGTGTAAGAAAACCAGCAGCATATAATGGAATCATAGGAATGAAACCGACATACGGTAGAATTTCTCGTTATGGAATTATTCCTTATGCAAGCAGTTTAGATCATGTTGGATATTTTACGACATCAATTCAAGATGCAGCACTTGCCTTAGAAGTATTAGCAGGACGTGATGATCGTGATATGACAAGTTCCTTTAAAGAAGTTCCTACATATAGTCAACATGTGAATAGTGATATCAAAGGGAAAAAGATTGCGGTATTAGAAAACGTACAAGAAGGAATTAAACATCCTGAAATGAAAGCTAATTTTGATAACTTAGTAAAACGTCTACAAGAGCGTGGTGCAATAGTTGATGTAGTACGTATGGATGATAAACTGATGCACGCATTATTACCTGTTTACTATATTATTGCGAATGCAGAAGCAACTGCAAACCACTCTAATTTAGATGGAATTCGTTTTGGTATGAGAGAAGATGGTGAATCAGTAGAAGATGTAATGATCAACTCTCGTACAAAAGGATTAGGTTCTTATGTACGTAAACGTTTTGTGATTGGAAGTTACTCTTTATTCGAAGAAAATCAAGAAGAAATTTTCCATAAAGCACAAAAAATTCGTCGATTAATTGTTGAAGAGTTAAAAAATACATTAGCTGATTACGATGTAATCATGGCAAGTGCAGCACCAACTGTTGCACCATTAAGTGAAGCAAGTCATGATGTATCTGTATCTGATGAAGAAATTGTAGCGGATAACTATATGGTATTAGGTAACTTCTCTGGTTATCCAAGTATGAGTGTTCCAACAGGATTTGTAGATGGAATGCCAATTGGAATTAATATCACAGCAAAACCATTTGAAGAACAAACATTATTTAATATTGGTAAGGCCATTGAAGAAGAAACTGGTATGGAAGGATACGATGTGGAGGTTGCAAGATGAATTACGAAACAATCATTGGAATTGAAATTCACTGTGAATTAAAAACAAAAACAAAAATGTTCTCCTCAGCACCGGTAGCTTTTGGAGAAGTAGCAAATACATGTACAAATGAAATAGATTTAGGACATCCTGGTACTTTACCTTGTGTGAATAAAGAAGCAGTTCGCCTAGCTGTCAAAGCTTGTACAGCAATGAATTGTACAATTGATCCACTTGTAAAGTTTGATCGTAAAAACTATTACTATTCAGATTTACCTAAAGGATATCAAATTACACAACAATTTCATCCAATTGGAAGAAATGGATGTGTAACGATTGAAACAGAAAATGGAACAAAAGATATTCGTATTAACCGTATTCATATGGAAGAAGATACTGCAAAACAATTCCATAGTGATGCAGGTACATTAATTGATTTTAACCGTGCAGGAACACCATTAATTGAGATTGTATCAGAAGCAGACATGAGAAGTGGTGCAGAAGCAGCAGCGTACGTAGAAAAACTAAGAACATTGTTATACTATTTAGGTGTTAGTGATGTGAAAATGGAAGAAGGAAGTATGCGTTGTGATGTCAACGTTTCTATTCGTCCAGTAGGTAGTGAAACATTTGGAACAAAAACAGAGGTTAAAAACTTAAACTCTATTTCTAATGTACAAAAGGCAATTGATGCGGAAGTAGAACGTCAAATTGCATTAGTTGAAGCTGGAGAAAAAGTGGAACAAGCAACACGTCGTTATGATGAAACACAAAAAACAACGATTTTAATGCGTAAAAAAGAAGGAAGTGTTGATTATAAATTCTTCCCAGAACCAAATATTTTCCCAATACGCTTATCTGATGCATGGATTAAAGATATTCAAGATAACATGGAAGAATTGCCTGATGCAAGAAAAGCACGTTATATGAGTGAAAATGGCTTAAGTGACTATGATGCAGGTGTTCTTGTAGCAAATCGTGAATTATCTGATTTCTATGATGCAGTATGTAAACATACATCAGCATTCAAAAAAGCAGCAAACTGGGTAATTGTTGAGTTAAGTGCAGCGCTTAATAAAGCAAATATTAAAATAACAGATAACCCATGTAAGCCTAAACATTTAGCAGATATGATTAACATGGTAGAAGCTGGTGAAATTAGTGGGAAACAGGCAAAAGTAGTATTTGAAGAAATCATGCAAGGAAAAGATCCAAAAACGGTTGTGGAAGAAAAAGGCATGAAACAAATGAGTGATTCAAGTGAGTTATTAGCATTAGTAACAAGTGTGTTAGATGCAAACCCTCAATCAATTGAAGACTTTAAAAATGGAAAAGATCGTGCGGTTGGATTCTTAGTTGGTCAAGTTATGAAAGCAAGTAAAGGACAAGCGAATCCAGCAATGACAAATAAACTTATTCAAGAAGAACTTAAGAAAAGATAGCATTTTCTTATAAAATTTAGTACAATGGATATTGTCAGGAGTGATAGAATGGCAAAAAGTCAGAAAAAACAAAAAGAAAAAATAAAGTATCCTGTGAAAAGAAGCAGTAAAATTTTATATACCGTAGCGATTATCGTCGTTGTGATTCCTATTTTGTTACTTGGATATATTTATATCACAACAAAAGAAAATAAAGGAACACCTACAGTTGGAAGTCGTTTTGATGATGAATTAACGACAAAAATTACAAGTGAGGATGTTCAAAAAGTAAAAGATGCACTTGTATTTGATAATGCAGAATCGCTAGAAGTAAATTTAACGAGTGCAACATTACGTATCACAGTCGATATGAAAGATGATAGTGGTAGTGATGATGTTGATCAAGTATTGAAGCAAACGTATGATAAAATAAATGAATTACTTCCAGTAAAAACGTATTTTACAAATCAAGATACTACAAAAATGTATGACTTAGATATTCATGTATATAATTTTATCCCAACAGATGATCAAACAGATGGCTGGGTATACAAGGAAATGGTAAAAAATGCTGCGAATAAAAAGACAGTTACAGATACGTTAAGCTCACCAAAAGATAAACAAACGGTAACTGATATTGAAAATCGTAAAGAATCAAAGTAGAAAAGAGCGAAAGCTCTTTTTTTCATATTTTAAAGATAAGAATAGTGATTATGAATGATTTTATATCGAATAAGGTATTAGATTAACGAGGTACGATGTGGTATACTATTTATAATAAGAAATATGGAAAGGAGAGAGTGGAATGAAAAGAGTACCAGTAGGAGTAGAAGATTTTAAAAGATTAATTGATGAGGATTATTATTATGTAGATAAGAGTATGTTGATTAAAGAAGTGATGCAGGAAGTTGTCGTATTATATACAAGACCAAGAAGATTTGGGAAGACATTGAATATGAGTATGTTGAACTATTTTTATAATATAAAAGAAAAAGAAAATGCATACTTATTTCATGGATTAGAAATAAGTAAAGATACAGATGTAATGCAACATCAAAATAAATATCCGGTAATTTTTCTCTCTTTAAAAGATATGAGAAAAGATACATTTGAAAGACAAGTAGAAAAGTTTGAATCTATGGTATCAAAAATTATTGAACAATATGCTGAACTATTAAATAGTAGTCAATTAGATGTGTATGATAAAAACATGTTATTAGCGTATCGTAAAAGAGAAAGTAGTAGAAATGATATAGAAGATGCA
>CAJFOG010000022.1 GCA_904395785.1 uncultured Eubacterium sp.
ATTGCATACGCAACTTCTACTTCACAACGTTTTGCTAGTTTATTAGCAACTATATTTTTCGCAACATATCGACAATAATATGCTGCACTTCTATCTACTTTTGTTGGATCTTTTGATGAGAAACAACCTCCTCCGATTCTTCCCATTCCTCCATATGTATCACATACGATTTTACGTCCTGTCGTACCTGAATCACCAAAACTTCCTCCTACTACAAAACTACCACTTGGATTAATTAAATATTTTGTTTGCTCATCAATTAAAGACGGATCAATACTAGGCTTAATAACTTCTTCCATAATTAAATGTGCAATACATTCTTGAGAAACACCAGCTGCATGTTGTATTGATACAACAATCGTATCAATACGTACTACTTTTCCATCTTTATATTCTACAGATACTTGTGTTTTTCCATCTGGTTTTAAACGATGATCTTTACGTCGTACTTTTGTTAGTTGACGTGCTAATTTATGTGCATAATAAATAGGAGCTGGCATATATTCATCTGTTTCATCACAAGCATACCCAAACATAATTCCTTGATCTCCTGCACCAACAGTATCATTATCATGATTCACAGCTTGATGGATTTCACTTGATTGTTTATTTACTTTAACCATTACTGTAAATTCTTCTTCATATCCAATTTCCTTTATAACTTTTTTCGCAATTTGTGCATAATCAATCGTTGCTTTTGTATTAGCTTCTCCATACACAAGTACAAAATCATCTTTAATTGTTGCCTCGACAGCCATATTTGAATAAGGATCTTGTCGCAATGCTTCATCTAAGATAGCATCCGCAATCTTATCACAAATTTTATCAGGATGCCCTTCTGTAATACTCTCTGATGTAAAAATATAATCTTTCATAAAGACTCCTTTCATAAACAAAAAAATCTTCTCGCGATAGAGAAGATTTCATAATTTTACAACATAATCTCTTATCGCTGTCAGCAGAACCACCTTGTATAATACAGGTTGGTGTGGGATCATCGAGCTGACTCTCTACTCCATCTCTTGATAAATAGCAATTATATTAAACCATAGAGATGATAGAAATGCAATAGTAATATTTTTTACAACATTGATAAGATATATAGGAATATAGCACTTTGTCTTTTATCTTCTTGAAATTTATCTAACAATACATGAATTATTTCTTTTATGTATTCAACATCACAATAATTATATAACTTCATATCTTGTAAATTATCTTTACGTAACTTTTCCTCACAACAGCCTTCTTCATCCATATAAAATCCATATGCATTCTCTTTATATGTATATAAATATACAAAAAAATCTCCATTAGGTAGTAAAAATGCACTTCCTATATCATGTAGAAATTTAATTTCCTTAAGCATTTTTTTCTCTTTTTCAGCTTTTTTGTGTGCCTCATAAAATTCCTTTTGTTTCACTTTGATTTGTTTACACTCTTTTTTTGAAAGTTGATGATGACATATCATATTTTTTTCTTCTGTATATGTAATTTTTAACTTAATACCGTAATCTAAATAATATACTGTTTTATGACATGAAATTGCGATTGGAAACGGAAAAGAAAGTTCCTCTTGTGCTTTTACAAGAGGATTAGCATAAAAAACACCTTGTTCACAACTATATATATACATATAACTACCTTTATATTCCACTAGCGAACCTACACCTATTTGCTGTATGATTTCTTGTCGATACTTAACTGTTGCATTTTGACATTCTAGTAATTGTTCATAATCATCATCATTCAAATGAAAAAAATATTCTCTTATATTTTCAATTGGTATTCGATAAAGAGTTGCAGTATTTACATAGCTATCTTTATTTAATCCATATTTATCTTTTTCGATCATAAATTGACGTTCTATTGCTACATGATAGTGACTATTAGATGAGCACATAAATCCTAGAATATATGTATCTTCTACTCTATATACCACATAAGGACGTACACGATGTCCAGGCTCTACCTTCATCAGTTTATCTTTTGATAATGGCATTTCACACCATATAACATCTTGTGGACGATATAAGATTTCTAAAGCTTGTTTATCAATATAACGTATGAAAGAAAAACAACATTTTAAACATACATTTTTTATCCAATTCCTTATCATAAATACTATATTTCCTCTTGCTCAAAGATAAGTTGCGCAATTACTTCATGTTTTGTAATAAACTTGACCATAATTTTACATTTTGTCTCAAAACGATCATAAATTCTTCCAGCACTTTTTGTTCCTCTTGCTACGGTATAAACACTATTTGCTACATAACCACAAACGATTCCAGCATCTGTTACTACTTTAATTGCCTCATCATCATATTCATTTTCTAAATCCTTCTTTACCCATAAAATTTGATTTACCTTAAAAGCTTCTAATCCAAAATAATGTTGAATTCCCGTTATTGTAATATATTCCATAAATAATTCCTCCTTAACTAAAAACTATTATATAAAAAGATATGATCAAAATTTGCACCATATCAACAAAATTTTATGATAAAATATTACTAGGTGATAATAAATGGATAATAGTAGATTTCATATTTTAGCAGTATATCAAACTTTTAAAAAATATAGTGATATTAACCACCCTTTAACAGCTCAACAGCTACTACATTATCTTAAGATAGAATTTGATATTACAATGCATAGAGGCACTTTGCGTAATTATATACAAGCTTTACAAGACTTCGGGATTGAAATTGTAGATGCTGATAGAATAAAGGATGGAAAATATTTATTAGAACGACAATTTGAAGAAAGTGAGATTTATTTGTTAAGCCACGCTGTGCACTCCTCACATTTTATTCCTTCTAAAGCTTCTTCTCATCTTATACACAAATTACTAGATACACAAAGTAAATATTTTAAACATAACTTCCATAATAGTGTCTATATTGAAAATGGAAAAAAGAATAATAATCCTGATTTTTTCTATACGATTGAAATGCTATTAACTGCAATTCATCAAAAAAAAGGTGTATCTTTTCAGTACATGCAATATGATTACAATAAACGATTAGTGCCAAAAAGAGAAAAACCATATAAAGTTTACCCTTATTTTGTTGTTTCTGAAAATGATAATATATATTTAATTTGTAAAAGTCTATCTCATTTAGATACATTTTCTCATTATCGTGTAGATAAAATAAAAAACGTACAAATGATACAAGAATCTACTCCCTCACTACAAAAAAATTTTGATCCTTATGAATATACATATCCTAGAAAATTTATGTTTAGTGATGAAATAGAAACTGTATACCTTAAATGCCATGTTCGTATTTTAGATGATATTATTGAACAATTTGGCAAAACCATTCAAATTGTCCCTATTAAAAATGAAGATTATTTTCATGTACGTATGAAAACTTCACGACAAGGCATTATCTATTTTGCTATGCAGTACTTAGCATATTGTGAAATACTTTCTCCAGATAATATTCGTAATAAATTAAAAGAAATATTAGTAGATGCAACGAAAAAATACCAAATATAATAAAAACCTTCAAATTGAAGGTTTTTAATCCTTATATTTTATTCGTTGTTCTAATTGTAATAAAAATTGTTTTCTATCTAAACCTCCATCATATCCAACCAAAGAACCATGTTTCCCTATCACACGATGACAAGGAATGATAATTGCAATTGGATTTTTGTTATTTGCCATTCCAACTGCACGACATGCGTTAGGGTTTTGAATTATTTTTGCTATATCTTGATAACTACATACTTCTCCATATGGAATGTTTTGTAAAGCTTCATATACCTTACTTTGAAAAGGTGTACATGTAAGTTGTAAAGGTAAATCAAATACTTGTCTTTGTAATTGAAAATATTCGCTTAATTGTTGTATTGCTTGTTTACAAATTAGATTAGGATGTTCCTTTTGACGCTTATCCACAAATCCTACTTCTATGATCGCATCATCATTTGCACAAACTTCTACATCACCTATTGGTGTAGATAAATACATGATATACAAAAACATACCTACTTTCTATAACACTTATTCTACAACACTTTCTAAGCATTCTTTGCGCATAACTTTTTTGTAACGTATTGTTAAGAATGTAAAACCACCAATCACAACATGTATATAATATGTTGCAGTTCTCCATAAAATCATAACGGTACCTGCATCAATACGCCCTAACATCACACTAAAAATTAAAATAAAGGCACTTTCCGTCCAACCACTATCCCCTGGTAATGGTGTCAATGCATTTAACATATGAATTAAACAAGACATAATTAAAATATCTACAATATCTTTTAAATGTAAACTATATCCTAATGCATAAATATTAATAACTGGAATCATATAATTAATTGTTTGTCGTACGATATTACAACATACGGCTTTCCTTATCATCCCTTTTTCTTTTTTCATCGATTGAATTTGTTTTGTAAATTCTTCCATTTGATGATCTAGCTTTTTGGATACTTCTTCTTGATTTTTCACAATACGTAACTTGAATCCAATACGTATTATAACTTTTGTAATCTTATGATATGCGTTAGGAAATCTTGCCATTGTCCATAATAAAAAGATTACAGAGCCATTGATTAGAAATCCTACCACTGCCAAAAGATAATAGAAAAAAATATTTGGCATTACCATAAAAATACCAAGTATTAATAATATGCTTGCATATGTTACGATAACTGATTGGTATAGAAAGAAATCTTTCCATAAAACACTTGCGATATCTCCATAAGACATCTTTAACTTACGAAAGGCATAAGTCTGTGCAATCTGACCTCCTCCTAGTGGAGTTACCCCATTAAAAAAAGCTGCCACATATGCATTACATACCCCATCTTTGATTTGAATCTTTTCATTATATTTCTTCGCAATCATATATAATATATAACCTTGAATAACATAATATAGTATCCCTAATACAACGATGCAAAGTATCCATAAAATAGATAATCTTTGAATCTGTAAAATAATTGCTGCCCCATTTTCTCGTAAAGCAAACCATAAGGCAAATGCAGTAAGAAATGCTAGCAATAAAATTTGACCTATTACCTTACTTACTTTTTTTCTCATAATATAACCTCTCCTGTGTGCTTTTCTATCAATAATTTATATTAGTTAATGTTACTATATCATGTTATTATTTTCTCGTCAATTTCTACAATGAAAATAAGCATAAGACTTGCTTACGCTTATTTCACTTCTTCCCATTGATTAATCTGACCTGTAAATATCGCATATAATTGCTGTTGCGTAAATTGTTGATATGCAGTATTGTCCTTATTCACAATCGCAACTACTGCATCTATACAATATGTACCACTCATCATTGCTTTTGTAACATCCTCCTCCTCTTTAAATTCACGAGAAGCAAATCCAATATCAGCACGATTTGCACCATCTTTTTCATTTCCTAATACTCGCTTATAAGCATCTGAACTACCATTTTGATTCATGATAATTTTAAAATTACCTGCCATAGGTGAAAATGCCTCTAAGGCTGCTTTTAATGTCTTTTCTACTGAGGTAGAACCACAAGTCACAATTGTAATAGCTTGATTATCTTTTGTTGTAATTGGATGATTTATTGCCAATTGTGACCAAGCAACTCCTTTTGTTGTATCTACTTCACCTCCATTTTTTGCTACAATTGCCATACCTTCTGTTGAGTTTTGTAAAAAATCTAAAAAAGCCTTTATAAGTGCTTGCTTATCTTCACTTTCATAATCACCACTTGCTCTTGTGACAAACTTAAATGGTCGTTGAAGTTGATAACTACCATCTAATACCGTTTTTGTTGATGCTTCTACCCCCTGATAAATTACAGGAACTACTTTATTTTTTTCAAAGTCTGTAGAAAGTGATGTATAACCTATTCCATTGATATCTGCACCAACTTTAGCTGCCATATCATCATTGGAAGTTACCTCAATTGCTTCTTTTGTAAGGTTTTGTTCAAAATCTATACCTTTTTCAAAAGCTTCTCTTGTCCCACTAGATGCATCACGTGTATACACATGAATTTCTCCTGATACATTCTTACTTCCACTTTGTCCACACCCTGTAAGCAATAAGAATACCAAACAACTAGCAAATAACTTTTTCATATCTGTTCCTCCTTGAATACATGCTTATCTTACAATACATTTATGAAGAAACTATAAAGAAAAAGTTAAAGAATCGTAATGAAAAGTAAAGAAATTGTAAAAAGGCATATCCAATGATACACCTTTTACTTTAATGATTTTGGTCCAAAGCCATGTACTAACAATTCATCTAATTGAAACGATACAAAACTGTGATCTTTTCTTGCGATTAACACTTTCATATCTGGCGCAAATTCATTTAATACTTGTCGACAAGACCCACATGGCCAACAGTAATCTTCGCTATTTCCTACAATCGCAATTCTTTTAAATGCACGATGTCCTTCACTTACTGCTTTTACTACTGCTGTACGTTCTGCACAAATCGCTGATCCATAGGCTGCATTTTCTACATTACATCCTGTAAATAACGTTCCATCTATACTTTCTAATACAGCACCTACTGGAAATTTTGAATATGGTACATAAGAGTATTGTAACATTTCAAATGCTTTTTCTACTAACTCTTGATCTGTCATATACATCCCTACTTTCTATCATCGATAATGCATATTTTACCATGCTTTTATATCATCATCAACCTTTTTTGTTTAAAATTACATACGAATTACCAGTGATCATGTGGTCTACCACCTTGTTGCATTGGATTCATTTGATGTGCTCCTTGTACACTGCTCTCACTACCATCTTGCCGTATGACAGTTACATCTTCAGATAGTGTAAATTGTCCAAGTTGCGTTTCATTTTGTAAACTACCACTTTCACTAATACCTTGTGCACTAGAAGCATCACTACTTCCACCAATAGATAGTTGATAAGTTTGACCAGTTACTAATTGATTTGAAGAAACAATCAATGCATTAAATGCCATATCTACTTGATAACGAATGACAATTCCATCATCGTTTGTAATATTGACAGTTGTTGGTGAAGATTGCGTAGAATCAAATAGTACACATACCGTTGCTTGATTTGTCGATGTAGTAGGTGTTTGTATCATCTCTTGAGAACCTGCCGCAATAAACGTTCCTCCTGTTATACTTCCTTCTATATCATAATCTAAAGGTGCATTTGCTCCATCTGATGGACCTTCAATAATTAATACTCCACCATTCATCGTAAAATATCCATTAGAATCAACACCATCTCCTTTTGCAAAAATATGAGCATATCCACCATTCATAATAATTTTCGCATCTTCTGAACTTGCTGCATTAGGATCTCTAGAAATAGAAGCATTTAAGGAAACATCTGATGCATTCCAACCGTCATCTTGTGCATTAACATCTACATTCCCATCTTCCATAATAATTTCTTTCCCTTCTAATCCTTCATAACAGTAGGAAATGTTAATTGTTCCCTTTGATATTGTTAAAGTTTCATCTGCATGTATCCCATCATCTCCACTTTTGATATCAAATGTACCACCCTTCACTTCAATAGAACCATTCGCATGTACTGCATCATCTTCACTATCAATAGTATACGTACCATCATAGAAAATAATAGATGTTCCTTTGATTCCTTTTTTAGAAACGCTAGATTCCTCACTTTGTGCTGTTATCATATCAAAATCTGTTTTCATATCTGCTGCTTCACTACCATCTCCACTTTTCACAGTTATGGCTCCTTGTACAATTTCTAATGCAGTTTCTGCTTGTATTCCATCTTGTGCAGCTTGTATGTCATATGTTCCTGAAGAAAGATAAATCCATCCTTTACTCTCATCAGTAGTATTTGATGCACGTAAACCATCACCCTGTGCATCAATTTGTAATGTAATATTTCTACATGCAACTCCATCTTTACCTTTTACACCATCATTTTTACTCGTTACATTAATGTTACCACCTGTCAAAACAAGCATATCTTTACAAAAAATACCATGATTAAAATTTCCATTTACTGTAAGACTTCCACTGCCTGTAATTGTAAGATCATCTTTAGAAAACACTGCAGCATTTGGTTCTTCATTTACCGTATCATCATATGTATAAGAAGATGCATCTGATAATGTTGATGCACTTCCTTCAGGTAAAATTAACATTGTTTTTTTCGCATTTTTTACATAAATTGCACTAGAAGTATTCGATGTAACTTGAACAGAGTCAAGTACTAGTTTCACAATGTCATTATCACCAGCATCAACAATAACTTGCCCATCTGTTAGTTGACCACTTAGTATATAAGTTCCTTCATTACGTATCATAAGTTGTTTATTGTCATATGTTGCGCTAGAATTTCCTACATCTGTTTGTTCTTGATCTAATTTGATTGCATATGCACTTGATGTATCATATCTTGCATCCACATCTTCGGATGAAAATGTATAATTAATATTCGTTAAACTATCCTGCGTAATTTCTGGTATTGTTGTATCTGTTGTCGTATCTTTTTGTTTACTACACCCACTACACAATAAGATTCCTACTAGTAAAAAACAACTAAGTTTTCGCATAACATCACTCCCTATAATTCTTCTTTATTTGCACTCACTCTGCCAACTACAATCGGTAGATTACCATTTCGACATCTTAATTCATCAATCATTTGCTTTTCATTTCCTGCTTTTTTTAGCACAATATGATATTGTAACTCATATAAACTTCCCATATTTGTTGTACGAACACGTAATAATTCACATTTTCTTACATATCGTTTCAATACTTCATCAAATGTACCTTCAAAATCTAATGTTTCTGGTATCGTTATTTTCATGCTTTTTTCTAATACGCTTTGTTGTCCGTAAGGTGTAACTTGCAATAATACATAAGCACTTCCTAATACGATTAAAAATAAAAGTGCAAACATGATATATCCCATACCTGTCGCAAGACCTATTGCCATCGCAAGAAAAATCATTGTAATTTCAGTTGCAGAACCTGGAACACTACGAAAACGAACTAACGAAAAAGCCCCCATAACCGCAACTCCAGTGCCTAAATTACCATTTACCATCATAATCACTACTTGAATAATTGCTGGTAAAACAACAAGAGAAATAACAAAGTTTTTACGATACGTATTACGAAACATATATAACCATCCAATCATTGCACCACATCCAAGAGAGCATATTGTACATAATAAAAAATCCTTCATAGTTAAACTTTGCGTACTTGCCTGTAAAATTGTATCTAACATAATTTACCTCCTACTTTTATACATAAACATTTTCTAATACTTGTTGATATAAATGCTCTTTATAACATACTCCATACTTTGAAAAAGACATTGGATATATTTCTAGCTCAGTTAATGCCTTACTTAGCCAAAGTGGCATAGCAGTTGGCATTTTTATCTCCATTAATACTTGATCTTCATTTAATAAATACTGTCCAAAATCACCTTCATCTAATCCTAAATGCTGTGTTCTCCATCGAATACGGAAATCAAATGTCATACGAAAATCAGCTTGTTGCTTCCCAAAATAAGCAATACGATCATAAGCAATATATACTTTTTCCTTCACCGTATAGTATTGTAGAAAATAATCTATTTCTTTCATAATTTGATCTTTCGTTTCTACTTCAGCTGGATATTTCATATAAGATAATGCTTTTTGATAAGGCATACTAATTCTTCTTTTATACACGATACCTTGTACTTTCTTTTTTAATTCTAAAAACACAGTATCTTCCATCTTCGGAATACCATAACTACGTAAACGTAATTTTTCTTTATAAGGTGGTTTATCAATAGATGTGCGTATCAAATCATATTGATCAGTATCATAATACACATTACAAATCGTATGTTTCCCATATGCATCTGCTTGCATATATGGTTGCATTATTACACACAATCGTTCATATTGTTGTCTATTTAATACATATTTTTTTTCATATCGTTGAAATACATGTTGAACCTTCTTCATAATTTCACCTCGTAAACTCAGTATAGGATGTAAACCTTAAAACTACCTTAAAAACTTTATGTGTATCGCATAAAAAAATTTCAGCTCTTTTTCAGCTATTCCCCTTCACTTTCTTGTATACTATATATAGTAGGTGATAATATGCAAATTTTAATTGTAGAAGATGAACGTAATCTTGCGGAAGCTTTAAAAAATATATTAGAAGAACAAAAATGGCAAGTAACAATTGCCTTCAATGGAGAAGATGGCTGTATTTATGCATGTAGTGGACAATATGATATAATTATTTTAGATGTCATGTTACCATATAAAGATGGATTTTCTATTGTCAAAGAAATAAGAAATAAAAAAATAAATACGCCTGTTTTAATGTTGACTGCAAAAGATGATATACACGATAAAGTATTTGGTTTAGATATGGGAGCAGATGATTATATGACAAAACCTTTTTCTCCAGTAGAATTACTTGCACGTATTCGTGTACTCACAAGAAGAAAAGGAGAAGTTATGTTAGAACAATTACAATTTCATGACTTAACATTACACTTAGCTACTTGCGTGCTACAATGTGGATCTCGTAATATTCATATCGCTTATAAGGAATTTGAAATCATGAAATTATTGATGAAGCATCCTGAAATGATTACAAGCAAGGAAGAAATGATTGTACAAGTATGGGGAGCAGATAGTGAAGCTGTCGACAATAATGTAGAAGCATATATATCTTTTTTACGTAAAAAATTACAATATTTAAAAAGTACTGCATGTATCCGTGTAATACGTAAAGTAGGTTATCGATTAGAGGTATCTCATGATTCATAAACTAAAAAAGAAATTTATTCTTATTATGATGGCATTCGTGTCATTCATATTACTAACATTATTTGGTATATTATGCTTTTTACATATCCAACAACAACAACACGATATACAACAAGCTTTACATTGGGCATTAGAAGAAAATAATAAACAAGGTCCTCAATTAGATTTTCAAAAACCATTTAAAAAAGAAAATCATAATCCTATGATAAGTTTTAATACCTTCACGATATATACTGATAAAAATTATCAGTTTTTATCTTTACATACTAACTTTTACCAAGTAAGTACCACACAGGCAAAAGAACTCATTGCGACTATTCAAAAAACGAATAAAAGTAAAGGTATCTTATATAATTTACATCTTGCATATGAATATCAAGATACTACAAATGGATATATGATAGGTATTGTTGATATTAGTTATCAAATAGAACAATTGTATCAATTTTTATTCACTTCATGTATTGTAGGAGTTTTATCCTTTTCTGCATTTTTATGTATGAGTATTTTATTAAGTAAATGGGCGTTAAGGCCTGTTGAACAAGCATGGACACAACAAAAACAATTCATAGCGGATGCTTCTCATGAATTAAAAACCCCGTTGACAATCATTTTAGCAGATAGTGATATTCTACTTACATCTTCTACTTCATCAAAGGAGCAACAAAAATGGATATTATCTATCAAAAGTGAAGCAATGCGAATGAAAAAACTAGTAGAACAATTATTATTTCTTGCGAAACATGATACAAGTAAAGTTCAAGTGAACATGGAAATCTGTGACCTATCAGAAATTGTATGGAGTTGTGTATTACCTTATGAATCGATTGCATTTGAACATAAAATTCAATTAGAAAGTAATATTGAAGACGATATATCTATTCTAGGGAACCAAGACCAATTAAAACAGCTATTACTTATTTTCTTAGATAACGCAGTGAAATATACACCACCCCATCACTTGATTTCGTTATCATTGATAAAACAAGAACACCATGCTATTCTTACGATTAAAAATACAGGAAGTTTTATCGAAAAGAGTGACATCCCGCATATATTTGAAAGATTTTATCGATGTGATCGCTCCCGTGTATATCAAGGTGGATATGGATTAGGCTTATCTATCGCTAGTCAAATTGCTAAAATTCATCATATAAAAGTTAATGTAACAAGTGATAAAGTACACGGCACAAGTTTTATTTTAACGATTCCATCAAAAAAAAGAACTTCATCATGATGAAGTTCTTTTTCTATCTATAAACACTACTCCTACTTATTTCCAATGTGTGACGAGCTATTTTCACTCCTTTGTATCCTACTATAAAGATTATTTGTATAATTAGTAAAAAGAAAGATAAGGAGAAGTATGAAAAATTTCAATCTTAAGTTTAATTAAGGAATGTTAACTATCTCAACTCTAGTAGTTGTGGGGTTACTAGGTTTTGGTGGTTATGCTTTAGCCAGTTCTATTGGAAATAAGTCAACATAAAGTATATATAATTTTTAAATATACTTTATTATTTTATTTAGTATTTAGCATTGTAATATACCTTAATTACCATTACACTTAAAATTATCGATTTTCTATTACAAAATAAGGGATATTGACTTTTAGAAAGTAAATATTTTTAATAAAAAGAAAACTATATTACATCATTTCGACAAAATTTATATAAAAATTATGCTACTTTCTCCCTAAATATACCATATTATTTCAAAAAGTACATTTAAATGGTAATTAAGGTATCTATTTTATTTTCCTCTTTTTCTGGAGAAAGAAGAAACTTCTAAGTATGAAGATAGTAAAGAAACTACAGAACAAAAGAAAACAAAGAATCTAGTAGCACAGAAAGTACTACTTCTAATAAGATAGAAAATTCCAGTACTTCTAGCATTGCGAAAACCAATACCCCAGTTACGAATAATCAATCTAATGGTTCTAGTAATACGCAACAGAGTAAACCGCAAGAAACTCCAATAGTTGAAGAAGAACCAGCAACTCCATCTTGGTGGGGTAAAGGTAAATCTAAGGTTGATATATGAGGTATATTCTTTTGGTTCCTCTACAGTATATTGTATTCCTACTATAATGCAGATGGCGAGTACCAATCATTAAAGTATAGTTTTAATATTACAGCTCCTAGTGAAACCTCATTCGATGTGGTAATTATATGACCATTCATAGGATATATAACTAAGGTTACGTATACTATTTGTATTAACAACTTCTTGTTGGATACTAAGAGTGTTGCTTTAAATAAAAAAAACATACTCTCATAACTCTATAAAAAAATTATATTTATCATATATGTACTAATGTAAAAGTTAGTGCTTTTTATTTTATCACTACTTTAACTAAACTTTAGTAAGTGTATAAAACATAAAAAAACTCCATCTAATAATGGAGTGTGTATTTTAACTGGCGCCTAAAGCAGGACTCGAACCTGCGACCTGCCGGTTAACAGCCGGATGCTCTACCAACTGAGCTATTTAGGCATTTCCTGAATGCCCCATTATAATAACATACAGGTTTTACTTTGGCAAGTACTTTTTTAATTTTTTTTACTTTTTTTGTATTTTTATTTAAACCATGAAAAAGCTTGTTCGTTTGACCAATGTACATCAACAGATTGAATCTTATATTCTTGAATACCAGCTTTGTAAAAAGGTTCATTGTGTAAATATTCTTCCAACCACTCTTTTGATTCTGCTTTGATCATAAACACTCCACCACTTTGATCTGATTTTAAACCTGAAAATAAATACTGACCTTGATTCATTACCTTTTGTGTGTATGCCATATGTTCTTTCAATAATGTATCATTCATACCTTTCACATCTTTTATGATACCTTCTACTATAAAAAATTTCATTTTTATCACCTTGTTTATTATAACCTTGTTACTGAGTTCTTTCAATTTATATTTATAAGAAAAAGGAGTAGAAAATTTTCTACCACCTTTTTAATATCCAGATGTATGTTCTTTATTTTGCATTAATGCTACACCAGCACTAGTACCAATACGATCTGCACCTGCTTCTATCATTTTCGCAAGATCGTCGGCATTTCTTACGCCACCTGCTGCTTTTACTTTACATTTTTCTTTTACTGCTTCTTTCATTAATGCAACATCTTCAACAGTAGCTCCTGAAGTAGAAAAACCTGTCGAAGTCTTAACAAATGTAGCACCAGCATCTACACATAATTCACAAGCTTTCACAATTTCTTCTTTTGTTAATAAACAATTTTCTAAAATAACTTTCACACAATATCCTTTTGCTGCATCTACAACTGCTTTTACATCATTACGTACAGCATCATAGTTTCCAGCTTTTAATTCACCAATATTCAATACCATATCAATTTCTTCTGCACCTTGTTCAATCGCATCTGCTGTTTCAAATGCTTTTGCTTTACTACTCATTGCACCTAATGGAAAACCAACAACTGTACATACTTTCACATCACTACCTTGTAATAATTGTTTACAATATGATACCCAGTATGTATTCACACAAACACTCGCAAAATCATATGTTTTGGCTTCTTCACACAATTGTGTTATTTTCTCTTTTGTTGCATCAGCTTTTAATAATGTATGATCTATATACTTGTTTAATTTCATATTATGCCTCCTTATTGCCTCATTAGTATATCATGAATATTTAAGGTTCGCATATATAAATTTTATTTACTTATTATTGCTTCTTGAAAAAAATTCTGGTAGCAATGGATCAAAGTAATTTGATGTACCTAAATCCCATGATTTATCAGAATCTGCTTCTCCAAAAGTTTGCACAGTTTCATGATCATGTATATATGTCAACATATGATCAATCATATGCTCAATCTCTTTTACTCCATCTATTAACTTTTGTAAGCACATTTGAGCAGCAGGATCTTTACTTTGCAGTTTCATTTGTTCATAATGTCGCCTTGTTTTGGCTTCTTGTTTTTTATGATACAATAATGCAGCGGTATAATCATTATGTATCCTTTTTTCAAGTCTTGGTTCTACGCTTGATTGTTGTTGGGCAATCTCATGGTAAAAGGTAATATCATCTTGTTGTTCATCAAAATAATTATGATCCATCCCGTGTAAATTATGTAAGAATTGCGCCATCATCTCCATATCATTTAGCTTTCTGACTGCTGCACGTACAAAGCCATTACGATACATTGGATGATGTAACATATAGCTTTCTCTTAAATATTCAATCGCATCCTGCAATCCATCTTCACAACCATGAAATTGTTCTTTTAATTGCAAGTATAGTTCTATATCTGGTCTTACGTTCTTTACAATATCAATATACGTTCTTTCCTTATATTCAAACATATGTCTACCTCCATTCATCTTTTCTTAGTATGGTTTTCTTATAAAAAAATATGCTATAATATGTTAGATAAAGGAGGATATGAAATGAAAGAAATCAAACTTCATGAAATTTTACAATTGGAACAAACCGTAACAGAAGAAATGCTTGCTTGCCGTGTAGGTAGTGGCTCTGTATCTGTTTATGCTACACCTATGATGATTGCTTTTATGGAAAAAGTAGCCGCAACATGCTTGCAACCTTTTTTAGATGAAGGATATACAAGTGTAGGAACAATGATTCAAACAACACATACTGCTGCAACACCGATTGGTATGAAAGTCTATGTAAAGGCAGAAATCACTGCAGTAGATAGAAAAAAAGTTACTTTTGAAATTACAGCTCATGATGAAAAAGACTGTATTGGAAAAGCAATTCATGAACGTTTTATTGTCCATAAAGAAACATTTGAGAATAAAGCAAACAACAAATAGAAGTTACATAGTCACAATTATAAAAGAAGTAGTTTAAATGGATTATCCTTTACTACTTCTTTTTTATCATCTAATTACATGTATTACATCTTCTACATAATATAGCATAAATATAAAATAAAGGAACTTAAAATTTTTCAAGTTCATTTAAGGTTGTTATGCTAAACTATTCATACTCTAGGAGGTGAATACTTATGCGATATTTAGTTATACCCGCATATGAACCAGATGAAAAATTATTAACACTACTAAAAAACTTACAACCATATCATAACCTTACGATAATTGTAGTAAATGATGGAAGCAATTCTTCTTATGACCCTATTTTCAAAGTTGCTAATCAATTTAGTACCGTTTTATACCATGAGAAAAACCTTGGAAAAGGTTGTGCATTAAAAACTGCATTTTCCTATATCACAAATATAAAATATAAAATTGGAGATGGAATTGTGATTACTGCCGATGCTGATGGGCAACATACTTTACATGATATTTTTAAAATAGCTAAAGTTTGTGAAGAAAATCCAAATACACTGATTAGTGGAGAACGACATTTCACAGGAAACATTCCATTTAGAAGTCGTTTTGGAAATAAAGTGACAAAATACGTTTTTTCACTATTCACTGGTCTATCATTAAATGATACACAATGTGGACTGCGCGCATTTTCAACAGAACTCTTACCATTTTTAAGTTCTATTCATGGAGAACGTTATGAATATGAAATAAATGTTTTACTTGAAGGAATTAAAAAATTTCCTATAAAAAGTGTCCCTATTGAAACTATATATATTGATGGAAATCGTTCTTCCCATTTTCATCCTTTAAAAGATGCGATAAAAATTTATAAAGAAATTTTCAAATTTACTATGTCTTCTATGTTTGGATTTTGTGTAGATTATATAGCCTATGCCTTTCTAATTTCCCTATTTATTTTTGTTACAACAGAAGTACGACTGATTCTTTCTAATATAATCGCAAGACTATGTAGTGCCATAGTTAATTATTTCTTAAATAAAAAATTTGTTTTTAACGATAATCAATGTGTTTTTTCAACAGCTAGTAAATACGCTCTTTTGTCTTGTGGTATATTAGTATTAAATACTTTTATCATCCTTTTATTAACTCAACTAGGTTTCCGTAATTTGTATTTTACTAAATTAGTTACAGAATTACTATTGTTTTTTATAAGCTGGAGTATTCAAAAGCACTTTATCTTTCTAAAACATCAAGCTAATAAATCTTAGAGGAGGCTGAATTATATGAGTAATCTATTAAAAAAACCTTTTGTATATGCAGGAATCTTTTCTATATTATTAATACTATTAGATATAAGTATTCTGCTAAAAACATTTGTCATCCCCTCTGCAATAACTTCAGTGCCAGACCAACATAATACTAATACAAGTACAGATGCAAATAGTAACACACAAGATGCCATTATCACTGATACATCCTATCAAGATGATCATATTCAAATATCAATAGAAACATTTCGAAAATATAATACTAATATTTATATAGCAGATATTACCCTATCTTCTGCCGATTATTTACAAACTGCGCTTGCACATAATACATTCGGTACAAATATTACAGAAAAAACATCTGTACTTGCTCAAGAACACAATGCTATTTTCGCAATTAATGGCGATTATTATGGTGCAAATAATAAAGGATATGTAATTAAAAATAGTACTTTATATCGAAATAGTATCAGAGATAATGCAGATTATGGAGATTTAGTCATTTATCAAGATGGTACCTTCGATATTATTGATGAAACTCAAATAAGTGCTGAGCAATTACTTCAAAATGGAGTAACAAATCTTTTTGCGTTTGGACCTGTTTTAATAAAAAATAGCATGATTACAGTATCTGAACATGAGGAAGTAAAAAGAGCGATGTCTTCTAACCCAAGAACTGCCATTGGAATCATTGATTCATTACATTATATTGTTTTAGTATCTGATGGAAGAACAAGTGAAAATAAAGGTCTTTCTTTATATGAAGTATCACAAATCATGTTTGAATATGGATGTACAACTGCCTATAACCTAGATGGGGGTGGTTCTTCCACTATGTATTTTAATGGTAAAATCATGAATAATCCTACTACAAATGGTAAAAAAATTTCAGAAAGGGCGGTGAGTGACATTGTATACATTGGATACTAAGCAAAATGAATCAAAACAAATTCACCTAATAAAAACTGCTTTCATTTACTTTGGAATCGCTGTTTTTTGTATTATATTTACAATTATTTATGAATATTATAGCTATGGAGAACATTCTAATTATATGAGAGCCATGTTTTTATTTCCTCTGATTAATGGAATTCTACTCTATATACTATCTTATTTTAAGACATTTAAAGTTACATTAAAAAGAAGAAGTCATAATCTTTGGAATTCTGGAATCGCTATGTTTATCAATGGTTGCCTAATAAGAGGAATCATTAATATTTCTGGTCGTTTTACGGAATATGATACAATTTATTGGCTTTTAGGTACTGGTTTCTTATTTAGTGCTGTTATTTTCTATTTTATTGATTTCCCTATAAAATCTAAACATCCATTATAATGCATAATAAAATTCTTGTATAACACTTTATATTTCTAAATACTCTACCTTATAAAAAAGATGGTAAGAATAAATAGTATCACCTATTATTCTTCCATCTTTTTGTATCGTCCATCCTTTTACTAACTTATGTTTCTAATATATACTTGTACTTTTATTTATTCGCTTCTATATAGTTCTGCTCTACATAAGTTTCTACTACATCAAAATTCGCAATACCTGTCGATAAAATAGCTGTATGAAATTCTTTTTCATCAAACTTATCTTTTAATTCTTCTTCTGCATGTTCTCTTATTTTCTCGAATTTTAAATATCCTACATAATAAGGTACAAAAGCTGCTGGATTTGCTTGAAGTTGATTGTATTGAAGTTTAACTGATTCTTCATTTTCTACATCATACCCCATACTCTCCATAAATTGTTTATATTCAGTTAAAGACCATCCTTTATAATGAATTCCAATATCTGAAAGTAATGATACACAGTAAGAAATGATTTCATTATCTTTATATAAAGATAATATATCCTTATCTATTCCATCTAAATAATCTAGACTTTTGTATTGTGCATATACTGCATAGCCTTCTACATATGCAGGTACATTAATCAATGTCTTATGAAAGTTTGATGATATATTTTCATACATATAAGCGTATTGATACATATGACCTGGAAAGCCCTCATGAGCTACTGTAATATATGTTGATAAACTTTTTATATCTGCTGAATTTGGATTTACACGCATTTGTTTTGGTGTTGTTGCATCAAGAGATGGTACATTAAAATATGCGACAACTCCTGAAGTTGATGCTAATTGTTTATTCACATCAAATATTTCATAAGAAATATTTTGTATAGTAGGAAAGTCTTTTTCCATTTTAACTTGAATATCTTCTAATATTGATTCATAACTTTTATAAGATGTATCTGGAAACTTTCCTGTTTCTAATACATCGCTAATTTTCTCATTTGACATCTTATCATATAAAGAAACAATACGATCTGATAATTCTTCTTCCAACATATCATTTACTTTATCTAAAGATGTGAATGCTCCTAAATCTTTTTGTACTAATAACTCATAATACGATTTTCCTTGCGCAAAATTGAATAAACCTTCTTCATTATTTTTACTAGACAATTGATTTAATGTAGAGATTATGTTTTCATAAGACGGATAAAAATAAGTGTCAAAAGCTTCTTTTAATTGTATTTTATACTTATTTTTCATATCTTCCTTTAAATTTAGCGCATCTATACTTTCATATAATGAAGATAAAATGGCACTATCCTCTTTATATGAAATAATGGTTTCACAATATGATACGACATCTTCAATATTTGTCATCAATAACCCTTTATCCGCTTGCTCCTTTGTATATGTTAAGGCTTCTTCTATATAAGGTTTCACATCTTGGACTAATAAAATCAAATCTTTTATATCTTGTTCATCCTTTAATATCCAGTCTGAGAATAAAGTTGGTATTTGATAATGTATACCACTCATACTACTAAAAGCTTGATCATAATAATCATATGTTTCTTTAAGTAAATCCTGCTCAATCATTGTTTGCTCAATTAAGGTCATATATAAATGTTGTTGATCTTCTCTTAACTCTTGATAATCAAAAGAAGAAAGCTCATCTAAGAATATTTTTACTTGTTTTCTTGCTTGTTTTCTATCCTCGATACTAAATCCAATACCTAAAGTTACTTCTATTTTTGATGTATCTATATGATATGCCAAAGCATCTTCAAAATAAATATGAGAACTCACATAGTCTTGTTCCATTGAAGAAATAAATTCATTTTCTAATAAATCATCAAACTTTTTTTGCGTTTGTACATTTTTCGTCGTATTTGATTGACAACCACTAACAAATAAAAGAGTAAATGCCAACAAGATTGATACTATTTTATTCTTTCTCATGTATATGTACCCTCCATTTATAACTATTATACATGGATTTTATTAATATATTCAATAAATATTTATATAGATCTGCAATTCGGACAAAACTATAAAAATATATTTAGTTATTCGAAATATTGGGTGTATAATGGTGGTAGATAAGGAGTGCTGTCTTA
>CAJFOG010000023.1 GCA_904395785.1 uncultured Eubacterium sp.
AATTTTGCTGAATGTGAACGATTATTTTCCAATAATTCTTCATCTTGTGCCACAATCGGTTTTTTCGCCACTAAATGAAAATTCACTTCCTCTAGTTCACTAGGGAGTATTGGAATCCGCTTATCTATTTGTTTTGGACGACTTACTGCTTGAAAAGCTTCTTTTACTATACGATCTTCTAATGAATGAAAACTAATAACACATAAACGTCCATTAACTTTTAATAATGAAAGTGCTTGTTGTAAAACATCTTCTAACTGTTTTAATTCATCATTAACTGCTATTCTAATTGCTTGAAAAGTTTTTTTCGCAGGGTGCCCCTTCTTATTTAATACTTTCATCGGTAAAGCACTACGAATAATATCTACCAATTCAAATGTCGTTTCAATTGGCTTTTCTTCTCTAGCTTGTTCTATTTTTCTTGCTATTTGCTTCGCAAACTTTTCTTCACCATAAGAAAATAAAATATAAACAAGTTGTTCATATGTATAGGTATTCACAACCTCATAAGCACTCAATGTTTGCGTTTGATCCATACGCATATCCAAAGGTGCATCAAATCGATAACTAAACCCTCTTTCTGCTTCATCAAATTGAGGAGAACTCACTCCTAAATCAAGTAACATTCCATCAATCTCATTTACCCCAAACTTCGCAAGTTCTTCTTTCACATAGGCAAACTCACGATGAATACAAGTAAAATTGTCCCCTACTTGCAATAAACGCTGTGTCGATTCTTCAATCGCTTTGCTATCACGATCAAAAGCATATAAATATCCATTAGGTATTCTTTTTAAAATTTCACTACTATGACCACCACGCCCTAATGTTCCATCTACATAAATACCATCTTCCTTTATAGAAAGGTGTTTTATACATTCATCTAATAATACACTGTAATGTTTCATCATATCATAAACTCCGTAAGATTTTCCGCAATATCTTCAAAAGCCTCATCGCTTTCTTCTTCAACAATTACCCATCTTTCTTTCGCCCATATTTCAATATGATTTCCAGCCCCTATCACCATACATTCTTTTTGTAAATCTGCAAGTTGTACAAGTGAGGAAGGTATCAAAATACGTCCCTGTGCATCAAACTCACATTCTGCCGCCTTACTCGTCATCATACGAACAAACATACGAGCATCTTTTTTAGTAGTAGGTAGTTTCTGTAATTGTTCATAAATTAATAACCATTGCTCTTTTGTATAGACGCTTAAACAGCCATCTAAACCTCGTGTAATGATGACTGTTTCTTTTAACTCTTCACGAAACTTCGCAGGAATAATGATACGCCCTTTTTTATCTATGTTATGTGCATATTCACCCATGAACATATCATTACCTCCACTTTCTACCACTTTTCACTACTTTACGCCACTATTATAACTCATTTCTATATATTTGTGTACAAAAATTATATTTTTTTTAATCTCTCATAACAAAATTAACTTTTCATATTATTTTTCACATAAAAAAAGAAGATACCATTGTACCTTCTAAAATAAAGACATTTGATTTTCTTCTTGTAAACCATCCAAAACACCCATCAGTTCCAACTTCTTAATCAGTGTCCCACTTAATGATGTCCTACGTTGTAAATCTTCTTTGGATAAAAATGCTCCTGATTTTCTAGCATCTACTACTGTATCCGCAACACTTTCTCCTAATCCATCAATACTTGTGAATGGAGGAATAATGTAACGTGGATTTTGAGGATCAACAATAAACTCTTTAGATGTAGATCGCATTAAATCAATGTTTGTAAAGGCATAACCACGTAATACCATCTCTAATGCTAATTCTAATGTATTATATGTATCTTTATCCTTTTTTGTAACATCACGCTTTAAGTTATTATCACGCATTTTCATATCAATTTCTTGCATTTTCATACGAATAGATTGTTCACCTTTAATCATTGTTTCAATATCATATGCATCGCAACGAATCGAAAAGAACATACAATAGTAATACTGTGGTTTATGCACTTTAAACCAAGCAATACGAATCGCCATCATAACATACGCAACTGCATGAGCTTTAGGGAACATATACTTAATCTTCTTACAAGACTCAATATACCAATCTTCAACACCACATGCTTTCATTGCCTCTACCCACTCATCTTTCACTCCTTTTCCTTTACGTACACTTTCCATAATCGTAAAGGCAAGTTTTGGTTGTAACCCTTTATGAAGTAAATACACCATAATATCATCACGACAACCAATGACACTTTTCAACGTACAAATCCCCTCATCAATTAAGTCTTTCGCATTTCCTAACCAAACATCTGTTCCATGACTTAATCCAGATATTTTTAATAACTCATCAAATGTTGTAGGTTTTGTAAGCTCTAATATTCCACGAACAAACGGTGTTCCATACTCAGGCAACCCTGCAGCACCAGTTACTTCTGTATTTTTACTAGTATCTATACATAATGCATCAACCCCTGAAAAAATACTCATTGTTTTTGGATCATTCATTGGAATCGTACGAACATCTATTCCACTCATACGCTCCAACATCTTCATTGCTGTAGGATCAACATGCCCTAAAATATCAAACTTCAAAATATTATCATGAATTTGATGGAAATCAAAATGCGTAGTTTTCCATTCTGCATATGGATCATTCGCCGGGAATTGTACTGGAGTAAAATCATGCACATCTAAATCTAGTGGTACAACAACAATTCCACCAGGATGTTGTCCCGTTGTTCGTTTTACCCCTTCACAACCTTTCGCAAGACGAAGTAATTGCGCTTGCCGCATTGTCCCTTCAATACCCATTTCTTCTTCATAACCTTTCACATACCCAAATGCTGTTTTTTCCGCAACTGTACCAATCGTACCAGCACGATACACATGATCTTCTCCAAATACTTCTTTTGTATACGCATGTGCATTTGGTTGATATTCACCTGAGAAGTTCAAATCGATATCAGGAACCTTATCACCCTCAAATCCTAAGAATGTTTCAAATGGAATATCATGTCCATCACCACGAATAATTTCTCCACAACAAGGACATTCCATATCTGGTAAATCATATCCATTTAATACACTACCATCCGTAAAAAATTTTACATAATGACACTTTGGACAAACATAATGTGGTGATAAAGGATTAACCTCTGTTATTTCAGACATTGTCGCAACAAAACTAGACCCAACAGATCCCCTAGAACCAACTAAGTACCCATCATCTAAACTTTTCTTCACAAGTAAATGTGAAATATAATAAACTACATAATAACCTGCTCCTATAATTGCGTCTAACTCACGATCTAAGCGTTCCTTTACAATTTCAGGAAGTACAGGCCCATATTTTTTATGTGCATTTTCATAACAAATATCTCGAAGTTTTTGGTCAGAACCTTCAATATCTGGTGGATATAATGCATCTTTAACTGGACGAATAATTTCAATTTGTTCTGCAATACGACGCGTATTCGTCACAACAATCTCATATGCTTTATCTTTAGGTAACCAAGCAAATTCTTCTAACATCTCATTTGTTGTCCTCATATATTGATCAGGACTTTTAAAACGTCTACGCTTTTCTGTATTATATATATATAAAGGGTGTCGAATTCCACCAATTGCTTGAGAATTAATGTAAACATCACGTAATAATTTTTGATTAGGATGCACATAGTGTGCATCACTACTTGCCACTACTGGTTTCCCTAATTCGTCTGCCATCTCTATAATACCTTGTATCATTTGTTTTAAACGCCCTTGATCGCTTATCGAATTTCTATCAATTAGAAACTGATAATTTCCTAAAGGTTGAATCTCTATATAGTCATAAAACTTCATAACAGTACGTAATTCATCTTCACTACGTGTTTGTACCATATCAAATACTTCCCCATTTACACAAGAAGAACCAATCAACAAATTACCATTTCTTCTTCTTTTCTCTATTTCAATACGTGGAATGCGAGGTGTCGCAATAATATTTCCTGTACTTTTTCCATTATAACTTAAATATGTTGTATGCGATAATGTAATAAGTTCAAACAACTCTTTTAATCCTGCCATATTTTTCGCAAGAATTGTAACATGTTTATCTCTAACTTTATGCATGCAATCTTTTGTTTGCATAT
>CAJFOG010000024.1 GCA_904395785.1 uncultured Eubacterium sp.
ACAGTTGCTTTATGCAATTCAGTATTTGAAAAAGCAAAGAAAAAGAAATATACAAACATTGGTATTTGTTCCTACAATCGTAATGGCTAAGCAATTATATAAATGCTTAAAGTGGTTATTTGCATGTACGGTATTTACCTCACAAACAATGAATAAAGAAGAAATTATAAAAGAATTTCATCAGAAAAAATATGAATTTTTGATAAGTACAACAGTGTTAGAAAGAGGTATAACTATTAAAGGTATTTATGTATTGATTCTAAGTGGAGATCATGCGGTTTTTCATGAAGCAAGCTTAATTCAAATGATTGGGCGCGTTGGTAGAAGCATAGAAATGCCTAAAGGAGAGGGGATTATTTTGTGTTCAAAAAAAACAAAGGCCATCAAACGTTGCAAGGAAGCGTTAGAAGAAATGAACAAAGAGTAGCATTATGTCCTATATGTTTTTCTTCAATTACAAATAAACAGTCAATTTGGGCATATATAAAGCAAGATTTTATCATTTGTGGAGATTGTAGAAAAAATTTTATTGTAGTCAATCGATGTACTATGTTTTGTGAAGTGAAATTACATATACTATATATTTATAATTCTTTTATGGAGTCATTGTTATTTCAGTATAAGGAGGGGAAAGATGTAGCTTTACAACAAATCTTTTTTCATGAGGTAGTGAAAGAATTAGAAACTAAGTTTCGTAACTATACAATTGTATTGCCTCCTTCATCTATACAAAAAAATAAAGAGCGAGGTTTTCATTGTTTAAAAAGTATGCTGGAAAAGTGTCATTTACAAAAAATAAGTCCTTTTCAAAAGGTAGGTGATTATAAACAATCATCACAACCGTTCTCAAAAAGAAAAAACATAGAAAATCATATTAGATTTATAGGGATTCATGAAAAATGTAAGAAACGTTTATTAATTGTAGATGATGTATGTACAAGTGGACATACGTTACGTGTAATGATACAACTTTTAAAGTTACATTATGAATATGTGGAAGCTTTAGTTTTAACTATTCATCCAAAATTATTAATCGAAATGAATAAACGTAAATTCAAAAAGGGGATATTTTCTTTAGAAGATAATGAAAAAAGTTGGTTTATGCATAATCATAGGTTTGAAGACATATAGTTTGAGTGAGAGTATGATAACTCTTAAAGGAAGGTGAATGTTATGAAAGGTAAAGTAAAATGGTTTCATCCTGAGAAAGGATATGGATTTATTGAGGATGAAGAAGGAAGAGATGTTTTTGCACATTACTCTTATATACAAGAAGAAGGTTTTCGTCAATTAGATCAAGGGGATATTGTTACGTTTGATGTTGTAGAAAGCGAAAAAGGGATTCAGGCTAGAAATATTGTAAAAGACGTAAAATAAGGGAAGATGTAGAACGTACAAGTTAGGTTTTAAGAAATAGATATAAATTAAAATGAGACATGAAAATTCAATGAATAAAACAGGCATAAAACAGAAATGCCTGTTTTTCCGTGTATAATTCATGAAAATTTAATAAACAAAATGTAAATTGTTTTAATTTTATGATACAATAGAGCAGTATAACAATATCAAATAAAGTTTGATATATTAAAATTAAATTGGAGGCTTACATATATGGCTAATGTTTTAGAAAGATTATTTAGTAGTGAAAAACGTATATTGTATAAATTAGAAAAAACTGCTGATGCGGTTCTTGCGTTAGCAGATGAAATGAGTGCTTTAAGCGATGAACAATTACGTGCAAAAACAGAAGAATTTAAAACAAGATATCAAAATGGTGAATCGTTAGATTCTTTGCAAGTAGAAGCTTTTGCAGTTGCTAGGGAGGCAGCAAAAAGAACAATTAAAGAGTATCCATATAAAGTGCAAATTATGGGTGCTGCCGCAATGCATGGTGGTGATATTGCGGAAATGAGAACTGGAGAAGGTAAAACATTAACTTCTACGATGTGTGTTTATTTAAATGCTTTAGCAGGTAAAGGTGTCCATGTTATTACAGTTAATGAATACTTGGCAAGTCGTGATGCTGAGTGGATGGGACAAATTTATCGATTTCTTGGTTTAGAAGTTGGTGTAAACATGAGATCAATGTCTCCTTTACAAAAACGTAAAGCATATGCATGTGATATTACATATACAACAAATTCTGAATTAGGGTTTGATTATCTTCGTGATAATATGGTTACAAATGTAATAGATAGAGTTATGAGAGGACTTCATGTAGCGATTGTGGATGAGGTTGACTCTATTTTGATTGACGAATCTAGAACTCCATTAATTATTAGTGGGGGAGCTAAAAAAACAGCGAATTTATATAAACAAGCTGATACATTTGCGAAACGCCTTATTGGTGATGATTATGAAATTGATGAAAAAACACGTCAAATCATGTTGACTGAAAAAGGTGTTGAGAATGCAGAGAAATATTTTAAAATTAATAACTTATATGATGTGGAACACACACAATTAGTACATCATATTACACAAGCATTAAAAGCAAACTTCATTATGAAAAAAGAAGTTGAATACGTTGTACAAAATGATGAGATCGTGATTGTTGATACATTTACAGGACGTACAATGCCAGGACGTGCGTATTCTGATGGTTTACATCAAGCCATTGAAGCAAAAGAAGGTGTTGCGATCAAGGAAGAAACTTCTACACTTGCGACAATCACATATCAAAACTTCTTCCGTTTATACGATAAGTTAGCAGGTATGACTGGTACAGCAAAAACAGAAGAAGAAGAATTCTTAGAAATTTATAATATGCGTGTTGTGGAAATTCCAACAAATAGACCTGTACAGAGAAAAGATTATCCAGATGCTATTTTTGCAAATCCACGCTTAAAATATGCTGCATTAATTGAAGAAGTAAAAGAACTATATGCTAAAGGACAACCTGTGCTTGTAGGGACAATATCAGTTGAGGCTAGTGAATTAGTTCATGAATTGCTAGTAAAAGCAAATATTCCACATGAAGTATTAAATGCGAAAAATCATAAAAGAGAAGCTGAAATTGTAGCAAAAGCTGGGCAAAAATTTGCTGTAACTGTTGCGACGAACATGGCTGGACGTGGTACAGATATTAAATTAACTGATGAAACAAAAGCATTAGGAGGTCTGGCTGTATTAGGTAGTGAACGTCATGAGTCTCGTCGTATTGATAATCAGCTACGTGGACGTAGTGGACGTCAGGGTGATCCTGGATTTTCTCGCTTCTATGTTTCTTTACAAGATGAATTAATGATTCGATTTGGTGGAGATAAATTCAAAAAAATATTTGAAAGCTTAGGAGATACACAAATTGAATCTAAAATGGTTACACGCTCTATTACACAAGCTCAAAAAAGGGTAGAGGGTTACAACTATGATATTCGTAAACAGTTATTAGATTACGATGATGTTTTACGTAAACAACGTGAAATTATGTATGATCAACGTAATTTTGTCTTAGAAAATGAGAATGTACATGAAATTGTGAAAGATATGATTGCTCGTGTTGTAGATAGTGTGGTGCATGCGAATGTTGATCATTCACGTAAAGAAAAAGTAGATTATGCTTCTGTATGCCAAGGGTTAGAAGTAGTAGGAGTTCAACCTGAATTGAATATTCAAGTAGAAGATATTCAAGGAAAATCAAAAGATGATGTTGTGAAATATTGTGCAGATAAACTTATCACAATGTATGATGATAAAGTGGATGATATAAGAAGTGAGTTTCAAAAATTTGAAAAAACTATTGTGTTGAGAAATATGGATCGTAACTGGATTGAACATATTGATATGATGGATAAATTAAGAAATGGAATTCATTTAAGAGCATATGCACAAAATAACCCTTTACAAGCATATATTGAAGAAGGGTTTGAAATGTTTGAAGAAATGCAAGAAAGAATTGCAAGAGAAGTGGTATTCTTCGCGATGAAAGTACAAATTGATAAAAAAGAGGAAGCTTAGTATATGGAACTATATGAAATTAAGCAAGGAGTGAATACTCACCAAGCAAAATTAAATCAGCTTGGTGAGTCACTTTGACTTGGCAGGAAAACGTCATAAGATTTTAGAACTTGATGAGAAGATGCTTGCGGATGATTTTTGGAGTCAACCAGAGAAAGCGCAAGCAATCATACGAAACTTAAATACAATGAAAGATGTTGTAGAGACATATGACTATTTATTGACAAGTCTAACTGCACAAGATGAGACATGTGATATGTTGAAAGAAACTTTTGATGAAGATATTTTTATAATTTTACAAGAAGAATATCACGAGTTATTAAAAAAGTTTGAAGAATTTGAGATTAAGGTATTATTATCCCATGAATATGATCATTCTAGTGCAATTTTAGAATTACATCCTGGTGCTGGTGGAACAGAATCATGTGATTGGGCAGAAATGTTATATCGTATGTATAGTAGATGGGCAGAAAAGAAGGGTTTTAAAATCAGTGTGTTAGATTATTTAGCAGGAGAAGAGGCTGGAATTAAATCAGTTACTTTTCTTGTGGAAGGTGAGATGGCATATGGATATTTAAAAGCTGAGAAAGGTGTTCATCGTTTAGTTAGAATTTCACCATTTGATTCTGGAGGAAGACGACATACATCGTTTGTGTCATTGGATGTTATGCCACAGTTTAATGATGAAATTGAAATAGAGATTAAACCTGACGACATTATTGTTGAGACAAAAAGAGCGAGTGGTGCTGGAGGACAGCATGTTAATAAAACAGATTCAGCTGTTCGTATGATTCATAAACCTACTGGATTGGTTGCAACATGCCAAAATGGTAGAAGCCAGCATGAAAATAGAGAAGAAGCATTACGTATTTTAAAAAGTCGTTTATATCAGAAAATGATTGAGGAGCAAGAAGCAAAAATTGCGGAAATAAAAGGAGAACAAAAATTGATTGAATGGGGATCTCAGATTAGAAGTTATGTTTTCCATCCATATAGTATGGTTAAAGATCATAGAACATCGCATGAAACAAGTGATGTACAAGGAGTAATGGATGGCGATATTGATGAATTTATTTACGCATATTTAAAGAAAATGATTGAAAATAAGTAATAATACTATATTATGTTATACTTGGATTAATTATATAGCACCTAATAGGATGATTTCTATTAGGTGTTTATTCATATAAGAGTTATAGTAAATAAAAAAACAATAGATAAGTTAGAATTAAAT
>CAJFOG010000025.1 GCA_904395785.1 uncultured Eubacterium sp.
CAAAGATCGAATACTATATTTTCAAGTATTTTATATTTCATACTATTTCATAATTTACTACTTGACTTTAATATAGTTGTCTTTCTTTTATTAAGATATATAAAGTATAGCATAGTATATGATTACATGTGATGAAATTTAAGTTTTTCATAACTTTTTTCTATCTCATATGATACAAAAAAAGCCTATGATATCATTTCATAGACTTTACTTTAATTCTTCTAATTTAGCATGTAGTACATAACGTAATTCACTTGCCTGTCCATTTCTTTCATAAGAACACGTACTTAAAGATACAATATGATCATTTGCCCCAATACGAATTTCTCTAGTGAAATCTGATTGTTCTTGTACCATTTGAAGATAGTGCGCATATTCATCATCACTTTGATAAAAAAGATCATAAGATGAAGATGTATCTTGTGTCGTATAAATACTAAATACTTCGGCTTTATAATTTTTATCCGGTGTATAAATATAAATATATGGATGATTTTTAAAGAATGTCTCATCTTTAAATTTTTCAATATCTGCAAACATGGATCCATGTAATACATTATGCCCATAAATCATCGTATTTTTTTCTTCAAAGTTTGGTTTTTGACGATAATCCATGAAAATCGCACCAACATAATTTTCTACTTTATCTGCTGTATGTGTAAGATAAAAGGCATTATCATTTCCTTGTACAACAGGATAAGAAATTTCTGTATCTGGTATTTGTATCCATGCTTGAATATCACTATTTTTTTCTTTTAGTGCTTTCCAATCTAATTGAATACTATCATTTGATGTTTCATCTACTTTAGAAATTTCTTTCCATTCTTTTAACTCTTTACTTTCTTGAAAGTTTTGTGAGTATATCAAATATAATTGATATCCTGAATAAAGAAATACTACACAAGCTGCAAGAAATACGATATAATAACATACTTTTTTTAATATTTTCATACCACCACATCCATTTCTATAATAGTCTATCATTATTCTTGGTAATTGCCAACTATTTATATTTTCTATATAACCTTACAGTATATTATGATATAATATTTTAGCTAGTACTAAATATATTAGGAGTATACTTATGAAACAAATATTAATTTACTTAGGAGATCAACAACATAAAAAAGACATTTTAACTAACATTCTTACACAATTAAATATTCAACATACATTTTTAAATGATGATGCATTACATGAAACAGTTGGATATTTATTTCAACTTCCTTCCTATGAAAAATCAACAAATGATTCTTCTTTACTTCATTTCACAAATGACTTAATGTTATTTGAAGAAGTAAGTGACGATGAAATCAAACAAATGAATGAAGCCTTTCAAAAAGCAAATATTCAAATGCAGAAAAAAGCGATGTTAACTAGTCATAATGCTTCTTGGCTTTTAAAAGATTTAATTCGAGAAATTGAAGAAGAACATGCATATTTTAAAAAACGTGAAAAATTATATGAATTGCTTGCAGCTAGTAGTTCTTTAATTATAGAGCACTATACACCTGAAAGTTGGAAACAATATGAACAAGCTTTTTATATCGCTTATGAAGTTTACACAAAACAAGTAGAACCATCTGTATTATATGATGCATATGATCATTTAAAATATGCGAAAGAACATCTTGTGAAAAAGTAAAATATAAAATATCCTTTATATAGACAATTTTCATATGAGTGGAATTAAGTCTATATGATAAGGACATTTTTTATACTGGAATACGTACTTAGAGATTATTTTTAAAAATACCATGTCTTATATATTATACAAGGACATGGTATTTTACTTTTTTCATAAGTTTATTCTTCTTCAAATTGAGAATTGTATAGTTGTGTATAGAAACCATTTTCTTTCATCAGTTCTTCATGGTTACCTGCTTCAATAATGTCTCCATCTTTCATTACAAGAATCAAATCTGCATCACGAATTGTAGATAAACGATGGGCAATTACAAAACTTGTTCTATTCTCCATCAATTTCTCCATACCTTTTTGAATTAATACTTCTGTTCTTGTATCTACAGAAGATGTAGCTTCATCTAAAATTAAGATTTTAGGATTTGCTAAAAAGGCTCTTGCGATTGTTAATAGCTGTTTTTGACCTTGAGAAATATTACTACTTTCTTCATTAATAATCGTATCATATCCGTGCTCTAATGTACGAATGAAGTGATCAACATATGCAGTCTTTGCAGCTTCTACTACTTCTTCATCACTTGCGTTTAATTTCCCATAACGAAGGTTATCCATAATTGTTCCATTAAATAGCCATGCATCTTGTAGTACCATTCCAAATAATGAACGTAAGTCACTTCTTTTCATATCTGTTGTTTTGATACCATCTATATAAATTGCACCACTATTTAATTCGTAAAAACGCATTAATAATTTAATAATTGTTGTTTTCCCAGCACCTGTTGGACCAACAATGGCAATTTTTTTACCAGGTTTAATAAACATTGAGAAGTTTTTAATAATAGTTTTTTCTGGTGTATATCCAAATCTAACATTTTCAAATGTAACTTGTCCTTTTATATCTGTTGTACCATCTTCACGATATACTTGCGCTGCAGTTGTTGTATCTGGTTTTTCTTCAGTTTCTTCTAAAAATTCAAATACACGTTCAGCGGCGGCTGCAGTAGATTGTAAGATATTCATATTTTGCGCAATGCTTGCAATTGGTTGATTAAAACTTCTTACATACTGAATAAACGCTTGAATATCACCAAGTTTAATTACACCATTCATTGCTAAGTAAGCACCTAAAATAACAACTCCTACATAACCTATGTTTCCTACAAAAATACTAATAGGTTGCATCAATCCACTTAAAAATTGTGACTTCCAAGCAGAGTTATATAATTCATCATTATATTTCTCAAACGCCTCGATGCTTTGTTGTTCCCCATTAAAAGCTTTCATGATAATATGAGCACTATACATTTCTTCTATATGCCCATTTACTTTACCTAAAGATGCTTGTTGTTTCGCAAAGAAAGTTTGTGAACGTTTTACTACAGTAATCATTAAAATCATTGATAATGGAATGACAATTAATGCTACAATTGTCATTTTCCAACTAATCGATAACATCATTACTAGATAACCTATTAATTGCACAGCAGCCTGTAGTAATTGTGCTAAGGCTGTACTCATAGATTGTTGAATTAAATCGACATCATTAGAAAAACGTGATAATACTTCTCCATGTGATCTTGTATCAAAATAACTAAATGGTAAACGGTCAATTTTATCAGACATTTCTTTACGTAGAGTATACGTGATTTTTTGTGAAACACCTGCTAATACCCAACTTTGAACAAAGTTACATAACAATGATACAAGGTATAAACCAATTAGCCATAACAATGTATAAGATATACTTTTGAAATCAATACTTCCAGTACCAGTAATTTTCGACATAAATCCTGTTGCTAATTCTGTAGTTGCATTACCTAAAATTTTAGGACCAACTACCATAAATACAGTCGAACAAACTGTAAATATAATAGCAATCACAATATGAATATAGTATGGACGTAAATATGTTATTAATTTTCGCATACTTCCTTTAAAATCATTTGCTTTTTCTACTGGACCTGCTCCCATAGGCCCTCTTTTCATACTCACAGAAGGGCGATCAGATTTACTCATGTTCTAATTCCTCCTTTGATAATTGACTATATGCAATTTCCTGATACACTGGACAATCATTCATTAACTCAGTATGTGTTCCCATTCCTACAACACTACCTTGATCTAATACGATAATACGATCTGCATGCATAATAGAAGAAATACGTTGTGCAACTAACATAACTGTACTTCCATTTTCTTCACATAGTTTACGCAATGCTTTTCTTAAGCGAGCATCAGTTTTAAAATCAAGAGCTGAGAATGTATCATCAAAAATGTAAATTTCTGGTGTCTTCATTAAGGCTCTTGCGATAGATAAACGCTGTCTTTGTCCACCAGAAACATTTGTACCACCTTGTGCAATTTCTGTATCAAAACGTTCTGGTTTTTGTTCAATAAAATCAAGAGCCTGCGCAACTTCTGCTGCTTTGATCATTTCTTGTTCATTTGCATCTTCTTTCGCATAACGAAGATTAGAGGCGATACTACCACTAAACAAATATCCTTTTTGTGGAACATAACCAATTTTATCACGTAAATCATGTTGAGTTACATCCTTCACATTCACCCCATCTACTAAAATTTCTCCTTCTGTTACATCAAAGAAACGAGGAACTAAGTTAACTAAAGTAGATTTACCACTTCCTGTACTTCCGATAAATGCAGTTGTTTTTCCTGCTTCTATTGTAAAGTTTAAATTATGCAAAACATCTTCTTCTGCACCTGGATAACGAAAACTTACATTAGAAAATACAATTTCACCTTTTTTATCTTTAGCAAATGCTTTTTTCTCTTTTGGATCTTGAATTGCAACATCACAGTTTAACACTTCATAAATTCTTGATGCTGCTACACTTGCTCTTGGAATCATAATTGAAATCATGGTTACCATCATAAAGGCAATAATAATTTGCATCGTATATTGAATAAATGCCATCATATCACCAATCATTAAGTTACCAGCATCGATTTGATGTGCACCAATCCAAACAATTAGAATCGATGAGCAATTCATTACTAAGAAAATCAATGGTAATAATACACCCATAGCACGGCTTACAAATAATTGTGTTCTCATGATGTCTTTATTTGCTTTTTCAAATTTTTGTTTTTCAATAGCTTGTGTATTAAAGGCACGAATAACCGGCATACCATCTAAAATTTCTCTTACAACTGAATTTAATTTATCCATTAATTTTTGTTGGATGCGGAATTTAGGTAACACTAACACAAATGCACTAGCCATAATACCGATGATTACCGCAACAACTAAACCAATAATCCAAGTCATATCTGCATTTGATGAAATTACTTTTAACAATGCTCCAATACCAATAATAGGTGCATAAATAACCATACGTAAAATCATTACAGTGACCGTTTGTACTTGTTGCACATCATTTGTTGTACGCGTAATTAATGTATTTGTAGAAAATTTATTAAATTCTGTGTTAGAAAAACTTTCTACTTTACTAAACACATCTTTACGTACATCACGTGCGAATCCTGCCGCAATACGAGCTGCTAAGAAACCTACCGTAATCGCAGCTACTGCAGAACCTAAGGTAAGTAATAGCATCAGCCCTCCATTATGGAATAAATATGCATACTGTATCGCATCTGTATCCATTTGAATAGCTTGATATTCACCTTTTACATAAGAAGCACTTGTTGTATTTATACTGCTATCTCCCATTACAGATACTTGTTTTGTAATAGATTCTTTTATATCCTGAATTTGATCAGCTGGTAAAGCTTGTAAAACAGTAAAAATATCTGTATTCTTAGGAATATTTTTCATCATTTCGATAAATTTTTGTTGATCTTCACTTAAGTTTTCACTATTTTCATCTGTATATGATGACATTCTAGAAATACTCATTACACAAATTTCAGCAGAAGATAAGGCTTTCCTTAATGCTTCATGTGTTTCTTCAGATATATCGTTTAAAATATAAAGCGATTCTTCTTTTATAATCGGATAAGAAGTTTTCTGATCTTCATTCGCCTGTTTTGGTGAGACTAACGTGTAATTATTTTCAAATAATGAACGTTCATCCTTACTCATAAAAACAGCCAATTTTTTATATTCACTTTCTCTTACAGCTTGTAAGACCCCGTCTTCAATACCACCCGCATTGATACCTACATTCACAATCTTAGACATATAATCTGGCATTGCTAACTCACACATTGCCTGTGCAAACAGTAATACTATAATTGCTAAAATAGATAAAGCAAATGGTTTTAAATATTTTCTCAATTTAAACATGCTAATCTCCTTTCTTTTCGCTACAAGGATGCTCTTTTGTATATAAAATAGCTTTCTCTAATATACGAATTAATGCTTGCGTATCATCTTCACCAAGCATCGTGATAAAAGAGGCAAGATTTTTTTTCATTAAATCTCCTTTTTTACGCATATGTTGTATTGCTTCTTCTTTTACCTTCACATATACGCTTCTTCGATCATGTTCAAGATGAATACGCTCTACCCATCCTTTTTTCTCAAGTGTATTTACAGTTTGAGAAATAGCAGCTGGAGTTACTTGAAAATGTGCACTTAATTCACTCATTTTTACATATCTATCAATAGGGTTTAATTTTAAAATAGCATTTAATATCATAAAATCTCGATGAGACATTTCTTTGTCCTTTTCACCTAAAATAGTTGCATGTTCTTGACGAAATAAGTGAATTAAATGCATAATCTTATGCACAATATCCATCTCGTTCATAAAATACCTCCTTTAATATTTAAGAAACTTAATATTTAAGTACCTTAACTATTATAGTTATATTTATCCATTCGTCAATACTTTCCTAATACTTCACATAATTTAAACAAAAAAGAGCAACTTTTTTTGTTCATGAAAGTTACTCTTGCTCTATGAATTTCTCTAATTTTTCTAAATACAGTTTTGCTTTTTTAGTAAAGTATAATTTATTTCCATATTTTACTACAAATGTAAATGCAGATTGTGCACTTCTATAATCTTTTTGAATAAATGCTAATAATCCTAAATAATAATTTGCATCAACCTTTTGAAATAACAATGGTGTTGTATTTAAAAGACGTTGATAATATAATTCTGATTTCGAAAAATCTTGATTTAACATATTTATTTTATTTTGTATCGCATATAATGCTTGATTCATGATAAATATAAATGGTGTTTTTTTCACAGTATTTATTTCACGTTCTAGACTATCATATTGGTGTTGTACCATTGTTTTATCTCCTAATTGATAATACGCATATGCCATTAGTGAATAATATGTGTGTTGTGTTGTTTTTTTATCTTGTATTGAATCAAGTGTTAATATTTCTATTGCTAAATGTGGATCGTCTAAGTAAATCATACATTGTGATAATACCGGAGTTAAGATAAACTTTTTACGCTTAAACAAATATTTTGTAAGATAAAAAATTGTACTAGCACATGCTTGTGGATCACACCTATCAAATAATAATGACAATACTGGTTGCATAATTACACTTTTCTTCTTATTTGTGTAAAATGATAAGAATAAGAAAATTAACATTCCCAATAGCATCACCGTTATATCTTGTACATACAACATTAAAAGCACAACTAAGATGGCTCCTAGACCTAATAAAATATTCAACACTATAATGTTTCTAGCAATCGCTTTTGCCATTGATTGGTATGTTGTTTGTAATTCATGATGTAATGTATACCTGTGTTCAATTTCAGAAACACTTGTTTTATTTTTTATTTTACTTCCTTTTGGAATCGTTAACCACCCATATAAATAAACAAATAAACTAGGTAATAGAAGCATAGATCCAATTTGATATGCTAGATTACCAACTCCTAAAAATAATAAGATAAATACAAAGAAGAAGTTTAACTGAAACTTTTGTACTAAATAGAAAAACAGTGAAATTCCATTCACTATACCTGCAACACTAATTCCTCCTAATAATGGAATAAAAAATGGAATACTCATAAACTGTTGATATATATCCTTCGCATTTGCCCCTTCTATCATACTTTCAATAGAAACAGCAACTTCTTTCAATAAATCTTTCATCATGTCATTTTGATATTGTAATATACCAAATAGTATTATGCCAAATATAAATCCTGATAATATAAAAAGTAATTGTCTTTTACATTGATATTTCCACATGGTCTTACCTCTTTTCTTATTTGTAACTATACCATACTCATACTACATTGTCTATGAATGTCATATTTACTTACTTGTAATATGTGTGATATTTTTTAATTGAATAGATATTGTTCCATCCGGTTGATTTTTAAATTCTACGAATTCTTTACTGTTCATATAATCTATTGGAATAATTACTTCTATTCCTTTATCCGTCTTTATTTTTTGTACTTTCTGTGATCTTGTTGTTTTCACATGTTCTACATCTATTTGTTCAGGTATTCCTTGTTTTTTTATTTCTTCTTTAAAGTCGTCTTGTATCAGTGGCCTATTTTCAAATAAAATAGATGCGATTTCATCTACTGAAATTGGTTTTTGTTGTTCTACATTATCTACAATAATACTTTTCATTTTTGGGATAATTTCTACCTCATCTAAATCATATTTATCACTCATTGCCTCTGTAATTTTTGAAATGTTTGAAACACTTTCTTTATAGGATGGTGCTATTTTACTTTGTAATACAATATCACCAATAAAATTTTGTTTACTTCCTTCAATTTCTACTTTTTGTTCTACACATAACAAACTATAATCTGACAATTCAATCACAAATGCACGATCTTTACTTAATAGATTACTGCTTAAAAGTGTTTGGTGCGTAATAATCTCATTTACAATCCCCACTTCATTTTGTTTTAAATGATGCGTGATACCTTGTATGTAAGAATTATCCAATACAAATAAATATCTTCTGCCTTCTTTCATAATAATCGCAATCATACAATCACTTGATTGATATTGTGCATACTGCATTTTTTTATCAAATAAATATTGTGCTAATTGACAACTCAAATCTTCAAAAGATAAAGCTTGCTGTTTATATGAATCTAGCCATGAAGTAAATATATGAGATTTATGTAAATTTCCATTTTTTCTTAAACTACTACGAAATACCTTATCTACTTTTGATAATATCATTTTTTCTATTTCAGGATGTAATTCCTGCATGCAAGAAGTAGAAGGGATACAAGTATTGTGTTCACAATCTAGTACATGTAATATAATTTTTTCTATTTCTACCATACTTCCTCCTAGATATTTTAGCTTTATTATCATAGCGTATTTTTTCACTTTTGCATAGTATTTTGTGAGGTTGTTTACTTTCCCAAAACTTTCCCATATTTTGAGATATTTATATCTTTTACAAAAAATGTGAAAGAAACTATTCTGTTTCCTTCACAAATTTTTTATATTTCTACTAACCCTTGTTTTTTTAAAGTAGTTTCTAAATAAGTTCTAAATGTAAATTCTTCCATATCTTGCATTCCTATAAAAAATACTTGCTCAATATCTTCTTGTTGAAATAAAAATAACTCTTTTACATCAATTAAACCTTCAGGATAATATACTGCACTGTAATCATATATTTTTTTAGATTGTGCATGTTCTTGTACTCTTCCAATGATCATGATACGTTTTTTTCCATGTTTTAGTGTTACAATGCTACCTAATGGTAATAAATTTTTTAATGTATACTTTTTCATGCTTGACCTTCTCTCTATTTTTTCAATACTGCACATTAATTTTAAACCCTAATCCCGCTATTAAACTTGCATTTCCTCCAAAGGTGAACTCATTTTCTTTACTGGAAAACTCTATACCTGCTCCTACTGCACCTAACTCTCCACTTCCTGTCACTTTTATTTTTAAACCAAATAATGATATTCCTCCTGAAATTTCTCCTTTTAATGCAGCTGCTCCAACCTCTGCTTTCATCGTTACTTCTTCTTTTTTTAATACCGCTGTTGCTTCTCCATATACCACACCTAAACCAACTTCTTCTTCAATTTCTGCCTTGATATATTGATTACCTACTTGTAAAGATGCATTTTGTGACACAAGAGAAGCTTCTCCTGTAACTGATAAATGGAGTTCTGGATCAAATTTATCTTTATCATATAAAACCAATTTGGCTGTTGTATCAACCTCACCTGTTACAAAGCCTAGATTTGCTTGAGCTCTCACATATTTAGATTGCTTATTTAATTGATAACGCAAACCATAAAAATCAGCTTTTATATTCGCAATAATACCTTCTGTTAAATATGATTTTGGATCTTTTGTCAATGAGATATTATGAGATACATCTACATTCATTCCTAATGAATCCATCGCTACATGATTCAAAATTGTCCCTTTTGGTACTTGAGCTTTCCATAACGTATGACTTGTAGGAAGAATACTTATTTGTCTTTGCAGCTTTATTTCTAAACATTCATACTCTTGAAGTGTTTTACTTATATACTGCTTTACATGATAAAGTTGATTGGATAGATCGTGTTCATATCTAAATAGTTGTTGTATTTTTTGTCTATGTGAAAAAGAGTCAATATATAAAAGTTGACATTGTAAATCATTACGAAGTGCATTCGTTGATAATCTTGATAAGCTAGTTAATAATAATTGTAATCTTCCAGTATCTATAGATAACAATTGTAAGATTTAGTTATACTATCGTATAAACTATGGCTTTTTGTTTTTCAATCGTTTGCAACATTGCTTGAATTTGCTGTTTCAAATATATAAGTTCTTGCCCTATACCTATGGTATCTAATTGTACTATGCTTTGTTTAAGGGAATTTTCTAATACTTGTAATTTATAAAGATATGCTTGTAAATATGTAGTATTAAAGGATGTCTGCATTTTTTTCTAGTTGTTGTTCCATTTGCTGGTATGCTTGTGCAGTTTGATCTAAAAATTGTGCATACGACTCTACGATATTATGATAATTATCAAATATTGGTAACATTGTCTGGAATCTATTTCTTAATGCAGTAGATGAAGGACTACTCCAATACGTTTCAAGTTGTTGCATTATTGTATGTATTTCTTTTAAACATGCATTTAAATTTTTATTATCATTTCTAATTGCAGTAGATGTTTGATGTAATTCTTCTAAAGTAATTAATATTGTATCCATCCTAATTCCTCCTAATTTTGTAACTTTCTTGCTTGTAACATACGATCATTTTGTAAGTTTCGATATGCTTTTGCACCTGTTTTTAAAAAGTTTGCGTATTCTTTCATAATCACTGACATTGTTTTAAAATCACTCTCAAATCCTTTAATTTGTTGAACGAATGCTTGGTTATCTTTCCCTTTCCATCCTGCTGATAATGCTTCTACATTTTGATATAAATGATGATATGTTTTCTCATATAACACAATTTGTTGTTCAATACGTGTTGCACTCATTTCTAATCTTGATGGATCCACATTTATTCTAATACCCATAAATATCCTCCTTTATAAAATAATGATTCGATCTCCTTCTTGTAATCCTGAATATTTCACTAAAAAATCATTTGGTAATATTACTTGTAAACGATCATGAATTACAATAGGCTTATCATATAAAAAATGTAGTTCATAAAATTCTTCTAATAAAAATTCCTGTATAAAATGTAATATATCAAATATTGAATTAGTTATTGTTAATTCTAAATCATAAAAACAAGGCACCGTCGGTATATACACCTCCACAAATATACGATTATCCATTTTCTTTCTCCTTCACTAATTGAAATACAATATTTTTTTTGCTTGTCAATAAACATCCTTGTTCCTTTGTAAGATCTTCCATCATTTGTTGATGCATACCTTTGATACCATAACTTACATCTATTAATCCTTTTCCTATCCATACAACCTGTCCTTCCTCATAAAGTTCCATAAATGCTTCCTCTAATTGTAGTTGTTCAAAAATATTAAACGGTAATAACATAATATGAACCTTGCTTTCATCTTCCCATAAATAAGAAAATGTATGGTAATGATTTCTATTCCATAATTTTGTAAAATCCCAAGCAATTACATGTTGGTTAACAAGTAATTCATCATTTGTTTTCTCATTTATCCAATATACATGCTTTAATTGATATTGTAATATTTCCACAAATGATAATGGTAATTTTCGTTTATACAATAATAAAATATGTTTATTATATGATAACCAAATATCATGTATACGTTTTATCGCTTTTCCTAAATATAAGTTATTATCTTTCAACATAGGAAGTGTAACATGTTGAGAATAAACAAGTTCTGGTATCCTACGCTCTACCTTTCTTGATGATACTATGTCACACTCATAACACTGTATGATATTCATTTGTTTACG
>CAJFOG010000026.1 GCA_904395785.1 uncultured Eubacterium sp.
AAACCCCACAAATTGTAAAGGAAAAAAGAAAACCACCCCAAGAAAATGTGGTGGTAGGGGTCGACCCCAAGTAAATCCAGTATATCGTCTTTTTATAGTTTATGAAATATAGGTTGCATATGTTGAAATGTACATACATATTGAAACCCTAGTTGTTTCAAAATATGATAAATATAAGGAAAATTATCAGCAATATGTTTTGTTGTATGGGCATCGGAACCAGTTGTAATAATAGTACCACCTAATTGTTTATATCGTTTTAAAATAAAAGTTGATGGTGTTAAATTAGGAAGGCCATAACGAAATGAAGAAGTATTTATTTCTATTCCCTTTCCATCTAAAATAATGATTTTTAAGATTTCATCGAGTATATCTAAAAATTCATTATCTTTCAATATACTAGGGAAAGGATCATATCGTTTTATTAGGTCTAAATGACCAACAACACTATAATTTTTGAAATTGTTTAAAATATGATATAGTGTTTTATAATATATTTCATAGGCTTCTTTTTGTGTATTCTCTCTGAATAGATGTTTATGGATAAGTTCATATTTATTGATAGAGTGAATGGATGCAATTACAAAGTCAAAATCATAGTTTTCTACATATTGACTGCATTGTCTTAATATGTGGGGTTGTAAGCCAATTTCTACTCCTTTTTTTATTGTAATTTGATGTGCATAAATTTTTTGTAAATATGAAATTGTGGAAAAGTATTGCACTGTGGAAAAATCATAGTTCGTATCTTTACCATGAAATATAACATTATAATCAACATGATCAGTAATACAGATCTCTTTTAACGGTAATTTTAAAGCAGCTTTTACTATATCCTCCATGGGCGTTTTGCTGTCATGAGAAAAATTACTATGTAAATGATAATCAAAATACATAATATTACCTATTTTAAAGAAGTAATTCCAAAAGCTTCTTCCCAATCTCTATAAAATTGTAAGATACTTACATCTGTGGATGGATGTTGATACATTGCTTTACACATATCACTAGAAATGGTAATACTATGTACACCAATTTTCATTATATCGTAAATCTGTTGAACATTTTTAAAGCTAGCTGCTAGAACTTTAGTTGGTAGATGATATTGATTTAATATTTGTGTTAATTGTGTTACAACAGCAACACCATCACCACTTATATTATCTATTCTATTCACGTAAGGAGCTACATAATCAGCACCAGCTTTCGCTGCTAAGAAGCCTTGTGTTGCAGTAAAAATTGCTGTAGCTGTAACTTTAACACCTAACTTTTTTAATTCCTTTATTGCTTTTAATCCATCTTTAGTTACAGGAATTTTAACATAAATATTATTTCGTAACGAATGAATGTATAATGCTTCTTTTATTATTTCTTGAAAATCTTGGCTAATTATTTGCACATGTAAAGGAGTATGTTCAGTAGTAATCGCTGTAATTTCTTTTACTTTATTTTCTAATTTAATATTATCTTTCGCAAGAATAGTTGGATTCGTTGTTACTCCATCTATCACTAAACAATCATATAACTCTTTAATCTCTTGTATATTTGCAGTATCTAATAATAATTCCATTATCTTCACTCACTTTCTTTAAATTACATTATTTTGTGTAATCATATAATGAACAAAATCGTCATATTTAGTAATTCTAGCAATTTCTTTTACCTTATTTTTGTCTTTCGCTATATGTATAATTTCATTATATATGCGTACAATTAACTTTTCGTATATACCTACCTCATCAGGAATACCTAATAAAAAAATAAGTTGCACACTTGTATTTTTATTCACTTTTAATTCATCAGGAAATACTCCAAGGGCAAAAATCACTTTGTGATTGTTGTAGTTTACATCATGAGGTATCGCAATACCTTTATCAAAAATCATAGTTGCCATTGCCTCTCTATGTTTTAAACGTTTATAAAAATTAGAATCTACGTAATGTTTATTTACTAATTTATCTGTCATAATACGTAAGTTTTCATCATAGCTTTTTTTATTATCTAATGTGAAAAAAAGATCTTTTTCTAAAATACTTAATAAAATGGAATGTATTCCATGTTTTATAGGAATATTAAGATTTTTAGTATATTTAATATATTCTAATTTGTTTCTAAATTCGAACTCATCAAATATTTCTTTTACATATATGATTGGAGTTTCAATTTTAAACGTTAATTTCACAATTGAAAAGGCAAGGTGATATTGATTAATTAGCTCACTTGTAATCTCATTTTCTGAAAATATATCAACAGAAATTTCTGAAGATAAAACTTTCCTTATCTGACTTTCAATCATTCTTGCACTTAATATACCAGTACTACAGATAATAGCAACTTTATAAATTTTGTCGGTATTATGTAAGCTTTCAGAAAGAAATAAACCAAGATACATCGCAATATAACCTATTTCTTCTTTTGGTACAGTTTTTTTCAAAGTTGAAGTTATTAATTCACTTATAACTTCTGCCATCGTATATGCCAATGAGTATTTTTCTTGTATGTCTTCTAGAATAGGATTTTTAATTTTTATACCATATTTTAATCTATTTATCATAAAGAAAATATGATGTTGGAATTCTAATAAAAAATCTCCTGGAATTAAACTAATATTAAATTTTAGTTTAATTAAAGCTATCATATTATGAACTAATTCCATAGTTTCTTTAGGAATGATTAAATCGTTTGAGGTTTCTAATTTAATAGGTGTTCGCATACTAACTAGTGGAATTGTCATAAAAACTTTTTCATTTTCATTAAATGTAATATGCAAAATATTACCAATTTTATTTACAATGTTATTAATAAATGCATATATTGTTGTATTTTTTAAATTTTGATAAGTGGGATATAAATTATTTAAAGAATATCCATGTTGTATTCGATCTATAGACACGATAAGAAATTTGAAAAAGTAATCTCGTGTTTCATAATTTAAAAATAAGGACGAATTTATAGAGTTTACAAGATTGAAAACTTCTTTATCTAATGAATAATCTATATAAATTAAAGAATATAGCTCATTTAAAATATATAGTCTAATATCCATTTCATTACCAGATACAGATAAACCTTTGTTAGTCTTTCCTATAATTGATATGTTATATCTTGCCAATTTTTCTCTTAAAATTTTTAAATCATTCATAAATGACGTTCTTCCTATATTTAGATGTTCTATCAAATCATCAGTTAAGTAATAATGATTGCTATTTATTAATTCATAAAATATATAGGCAATTCTATTTTTCTGTGAATTAAAAAAACTGTTTTGATGAAGCAAATGTTCTTTAATTTGATCGTATCGAATGTCATTTAGTATGTATAGTTTATATTTATTTTCTTTGATATCAATTAGGGCATGACTTTGTAGCATTTTATTAAGTTCTTTTATTTCATTTTTAATAGTTTTTGTACTAACTTCTAATTTATCTGCAATCGCTTGTAATGTAGTAATATTATTTTTTTCAATGATGGTTAATATCCTATATAAACGGCTTTCCCCATCCATATCTGATAACCTCCTATTTAATGTACGATAGTACCATAATGATGTAGTGTAGTCACTTTAATGTTTGTTTTCTATTGTAAAATTAAAATCTGTAATAATAAATGTATATTTTCATATAAATTTCCTCACTTTCTTTGTTTGCATTTTAACAAAGCAAAGATTTCTGATTAATTCATATTTTTTCCTATAAGAAGAAAAAAACAGTACTAATTATTATGAGATTTATATGTAAATTAATATATTTAATAGATGAAGGAAAGATTTTAATGCAGTTGAATAGACTCTTTAAAGAAAAGGGGAATTGAGATTTTATGAACATTATTTAATTACATATTATATTTATTTCAAATAGTACTGTTTTTTGTTATCTAAATGAATCCGTCGAAAGACTAAATGATCAAAAATATATAATTTTCTTAAGTATTGATATTGTTTAATCATTCTATCCACCTCACAATACAGGGAAGTATATCAAAGATATTATTAATATAGTTAATTATGCAAAAAATTTTTAACTGTATTGTATTAAATGTAAAATAATCTACATTTGCAACACTAGTTATATGTTAACGTTTACAAATTTGAAATAATTTAATACGGTAAATTTCTAATGATAAGAAAAATAGTAAATTAATTGAGATGAAGATATTTGTTAAAATGCAGACATAGAAAGCGAGGAGAAACTTTTATGAAAAAAACTTGGTTATCATTAGAAAACAAAACAGTAGTAGTGACTGGGGGAGCATCGGGTATTGGGAAAGCAGTTGTACAAGAGTTTTTGAATGTAGGTGCAAATGTAGCAGTTTGTGATTTAAGTGAACAAGAACCTGAATTTGAGTTTAACGAAAATTCAGGAAAAGTATTGTACATTATGATGAATGTTACAAGTAGAGAAAGTATTGAGTTAGCGAATCAAAGAATTAAAGAAGCATTTGGTTCGATAGATGTTTTAGTAAATAACGCAGGTATTAATATTCCATCTTTATTAATTGATCAAAATAAAAATAGTAAATATGAATTAAATGATGATGTGTATAGTAAAGTGATGGATATTAATGTAAAAGGTGTGTATTTATGTTCACAAATTTTATGTAGAGATATGGTAGACAAAGGAAATGGTGTCATTATTAATATGTCATCAGAATGTGGTTTAGAAGGTTCAGAAGGACAAAGTGTTTATGCAGCAAGTAAAAATGCTGTAAATTCATTTACTAGATCCTGGGCTAAAGAATTAGGAAAAAAAGGTATACGAGTTGTAGGGGTAGCTCCTGGAATTATGGAGGCTACAGGGTTAAGAACATTAGCTTATGAAGAAGCTTTAGCTTATACAAGAGGTATTAGTATAGAACAGTTAAGAGAAGGTTATACAAAAGCATCGACTACTCCAATAGGAAGAGATGGAAAATTAAGCGAGGTCGCAAATACAGTATGTTTCTTAGCCTCTGATCGTGCTAGTTATATACATGGTGTTACATTAAATGTAGCAGGTGGTAAAACAAGAGGATAATATAAATAGCTTTTAGAAAGGATGATCGTAATGGAGTTTTGGACAATTCTAATATATCTAGGAATTGCCTATTTCATTCAATTAGGCTTTACTATGATTCAATTAAAAAACTTTAATTTAAATTTTAAGAAACTAAGAAAATTAGGTAGAGTTGCGATAGGTAAGAAAAAAGGTGCATTTTTTGCTGGTTCAATTACAATGTTTGCGATTGATGAAAACGGTATGATTATTCAAGGACTATATATGAAGGGTATCAGTATTCTAGCACGATTCAAAGACTTGAATGATTTTAATGGTCAGTATATTTTAGATATAGAAGAAAATTGTGAATGTTATACAAGTTCATTAAGAAAGTCTATTATCGACGCATCCAGAAATTATAAAGATTATATAAATAGTGTTAATCAAGAAGAAAATATACATTCTGATTAAGAAAAAGAAAGGAGAAAGTTGCATAAGCAACAGTGTAAGGATTTATGGATTTTATTATTAAATTTGCAGAAGGCTTTATGGGTTTATTTACATTAGGGGCAGAAACTTTTACATCATGGGTAACAGGAATTGTTCCACAAGTATTATTATTATTAATTGCGATGAATACACTTATTCGTTTGATTGGAGATGAAAAAATCAATAAATTTGCACAATTTTCAGCGAAAAATCCAGTTTTACGTTATATGGTAGTGCCATTTTTAGGAGCATTTATGTTAGGAAATCCAATGGCATTATCTTTAGGTAGATTTATGCCAGAAAGATATAAACCTAGTTATTATGCATCAGCTAGTTATTTTTGTCATACAAGTAGTGGTGTTTTTCCACATATTAATCCAGGAGAAATTTTCATTTATTTAGGTATTGCAAATGGAGTAACTACCTTGGGTTTAAGTACAATGCCTTTGGCTATACGTTATTTAATTGCAGGTTTAATTTGTAACTTTATAAGTGGATGGGTAACAGACTTCACAACAAATCTTGTTATGAAGCAACAAGGTATACAATTAAGTAAAGAAGTAAAAACAATATCTAAATAAAATAAGGAGAGAATATTATGGAAAAATATAGAGCAATTACAGTTTGTAAAGGTAGTGGAGGATTTGGAGGACCATTAACAATCTGTCCTACGGATCAAAGAAATAAACTTGTATATATAACAGGTGGAGGGGCAAAACCTGATATTGTGGATAAGATTGAGAAGTTAACAGGATGTGAAGCAGTGAATGGTTTTAAAACATCTGTTCCAGATGAAGAAATTTTCTTGGCAATTGTAGATTGTGGAGGACAATTACGTTGTGGTATTTATCCACAAAAACGTATACCTACGATTAATGTTATGCCAGTAGGTCAAAGCGGTCCACTTGCTAAGTACATTACAGAAGATATTTATGTATCAGCAGTTGGTTTAGAACAAATAAAACCTGCAGATAATATCGCTATAGAATCTGTATCTGATGTTGAACAGAAAAAAGAAGAAAGACAATTTAAATATAGTGCAGATAAAAAGATTACACAGACTACAGAGAAGGATGGAAAAGTAAGCTTGTTAACAAAAATTGGTATGGGAGCAGGTATGGTAGTAAATACTTTTTATCAATCAGCTCGTGATGCTGTACAAACGGTTATTAATACAATTATTCCATTCATGGCATTTGTTGCTTTATTAATTGGTATTATTCAAGGTTCTGGTGTAGGAGATGTATTTGCGAAAGTTATGACGCCACTTGCAGGTACTCCACTTGGACTGGTATTAATCGGATTTATTTGTTCTTTACCGTTTTTATCACCATTATTAGGACCAGGAGCAGTAATAGCGCAAGTAATTGGTACTTTAATCGGTGTAGAAATTGGAAAAGGAAATATTGCTCCTCAATTAGCGTTACCTGCATTATTTGCAATTAATACACAAGGTGGATGTGATTTTATTCCAGTAGGATTAGGGCTTGCAGAGGCTGATGCAGAAACAGTAGAAGTAGGTGTACCAGCAGTTTTATACTCAAGGTTTTTAACAAGTATACCGAAAGTGTTAATCGCATGGGGAATTAGTATAGGGTTATATAAATAATAAGTGAGGTTAATTATGAGCATAGTATATGAAAATGTAGTAAAAGAAATTGGCTCTCAAGTAGGAGCTTTTGGAGATGAAGAATTAATCATATTATTTGGTGATCATGCACCAGATGGCTTAAGGGAATATTGCCATTTAATCGATGTAAAACCTACTATAGAAAGAATACAGGTAGGTCAAATATTAACATTAGGAGATAAAGTATATGAAATTACTGCGGTGGGTAATGTTGTGGAAAAGAATTTAGTAGAATTAGGACATATTACGATTATGTTTGATGGAGCAAATGAAGCTGCATTACCAGGTACATTGTATGTAAAAGGAAATGATTTACCGAAATTAGAAGTAGGAAGTAGTATTATAATTACAAATTAACGTGCATAAGCACGTTTTTTAGATTATGAGTGTTTTCTATTTATAGACAAATGTTCGTAAATAATGATATAATCATACTGCTTTATTTCCTATGGCTAGTTTTACACAGAAATTATTTGCGGTAGGAAATATTTTACTTATTACAATCGTGAATGTATTTGGAATTCGTTTTGGTAGTAAGCTACAAAACATTTTCATGGTATTGAAACTGCTACCTATTATTTTTATTATTCTATGTGGATTATTTAAAGGAACACAACCAATAGACTTTCATTTTCATCAAGTAGAAGATGTAAATATATTCTCTTTAATTGGAATGATTTCATTCGCTTTGATTGCGACAATTTGGGCATTTCAAGGATGGAATCAATTAAATGGGATTGCTGAGGAAATTAAGAATCCTCAAAGAAATCTGCCTCTAGCAATTATCTTATCGATTTGTGGTGTTACATTACTATACTTTCTTTTTGATTTTTCCATTTATCGTGTCGTACCAATTGATATGATTCAATCTTCTCTACAAGAAGGAAATTATTACTTAGGAAATGTTGCTGCAAATCTTATTTTTGGTAATTTTGGAAAATATGTAGTAGGTATTACAATGATATTATCTATCTTTAACTCCTTAAATGGGTGTATTATGGTTTATCCAAGAACATATTATGCAATGGCAAAAGATGGTGCTTTTTTCTCTAGTGTTGCAAAACTTCATCCCAAATACAAAACACCAACAAATGCGCTTTATGTCAGTGCGATTGTCTCTTGTTTGTTGATTTTTGCACGTGATTTAAGTCAATTAACAAATTTAGTAGCATTAGTAAATATCGTGTTTAATGGAATGATATTTTATGCAGTTATTATATTAAGAAAAAAATATCCAACAATGCATAGACCATACAGGGTATGGGCATATCCACTTTCTATTATATTCATAGTATGTATTATGACAGGCTTAATGATGAGTATGTTAATAGAAGATCCAATTACATCTATTATTGGATTTATAGTACCTATAGTGGGGCTTGTACTTTACCACTTATTCTTCTATAAGAAAGTAGGTAAACAGAATAATGAAATAAAGTGATTGTTTTCGTATAGTAGTTCGTACTTGTATATTATATTTGTTTGTACTGTTTATTAATAATAATTAAATTTTTGGTAGTAGTATTACAAATGGTCAGAAAAAAACTCATGATATTTTACATACAAAAGATTATCAAAACGTAAAGAACATCATACAGACATTTGAACAACGATATCAAACATTGGTATACCATGTCTTAATACAAGAAACAATAAATGGTAATATATTCTTTATTATTTGTAACAAAAATCCAGATGAATGGGAATATGAAAAAATAGGAAATACCCATCATGAAATAACAGCCTTTTCTTTTGTGATAATATGTTAGAATATGGAGAATTTGGCTCTATTGACTTTAAACATATAGATGGATTCTTAGTAAGAACATATTGAGGTGATACAATGATTTATGTGATGAGTGATTTACATGGACAATATGATAAGTATAAAGATATGCTTACGCAAATTAATTTCAGTAAGCATGATACTTTATACGTGTTAGGTGATGTTTTAGATCGAGGAGAACATGGACTTAAAATTTTATTAGATATGATGAATCGAAACAATATCGTTATGATTTTAGGAAATCATGAATATATGGCTGTACAGTGCTTACCTATCATTACACAAGATATAACAGATGAATTCTTAAACAGTTTAGAAGAAGAAAAATTACATATATTACAAGATTGGTTAACAGAAGGTGGTATACATACATTAAAAGAATATAAGACTTTAACATTGCAACAAAGAAAACAAATCATTGACTATTTGTATGAGAGTTTATTATTTGAAGAAATCTCTATAAATGATAAAAAATTTATTTTGGTACATGCAGGTTTAGGAAATTATGCCAAAGATAAAATGCTGGAGGATTATGAATTAGAGGAACTTGTTTGGTCAAGACCGGATTATGCATCACAAGGTATTGATGATCCTGATACATTTATCGTATGTGGACATACACCTACGCTAACATTGCATGGGAAGGCGAAAATTTATCATAAGGAACAATCTATTGTAATTGATTGTGGAGCATACTTTAAGGAAGGAAAACTTGCTTGTTTATGTTTAGATACAATGGAAGAGTTTTATATATAAAATTTATTGAAAAAGCTCTCTTATAATATGATATATTTTCCAATATATACTAGACAGTGAGTTTTGTATATGTTAAAATGTGGACAAGAAAAAAGTTGATAGAGGCGCGACAACGATTAGTAGTTAGAGGAAGGGACACCTAATGAATCTGACGAAAGGCAATGTCGCCGAAATAAATATATAGGTATATATATTTATTGGTTATAATAAAAATATTATTATAACTCCTGTTGAATAACAGAGGTGCTATCGGTGATGACAATAAATTATGTTGCATCGATAGGGTGCAACTTTTTTTGTATGTAAAGAAGGGAGTAGTTATATGCAAAATAATGATGAACATGTAGTTTCATTACAAAGTGAAATGAAAAAGGAAGTAGGGTTATTTGGCGCAATTTCTGTATTATCGGGAATTATGATTGGTTCTGGAATTTTTTATATTGGTTCCTATGTTTTAATTCGTTGTGGAATGAATATTGGGCTAGCATTAATTGTTTGGGTTTTAGGTGGTTTTGTGACATTAATGAGTGGCATATGTTTTGCGGAATTAGGTGCAATGATGCCTAAAGCAGGAGGTACTTATGTATATTTAAGAGAAGCTTATGGGAAAAGGTTAGCTTTTATTAGTGGCTTTAGTAATTTTATTTTAGGTGCTTCTGGATCAAATGCAGCCTTAGGTATTGCTTTAGCAAGTGCAGTATCTATGTTTATACCTATGGCAGAATTTACGTAGAAATTATTTGCGGTTAGTATAATCGTCCTTTTAACAAGTATTAATATTTTAGGTATTAAATTAGGAAGTAAAATACAAAATATTTTTATGGTATTAAAAATGTTTCCAATATTATTAATTATGATTTGTGGACTAGTATTTGGTAATCAACAAGTAAATGTTCATATTACGTTTTCTTCTAATATGAATATGATTTCTATTCTTGGAATGATAGCATTCGCAATGATTGCGACAATGTGGGCGTATGAAGGGTGGACAAATTTAAATGGTATTGCGGAAGAAATTAAGCATCCACAACGCAACCTACCACTAGCTATTATACTTTCTATTTGTGGAGTTACTTTTGTTTATGTAGCGTTTAATTTTGCGATATATCGAGTTTTACCATTAGAAACCATTCATCAATTAATAAACGAGGATAATTATTATTTAGGTAGTGCAGTTGCAGATGTGTTATTTGGTAGTTGGGGGAAAATCATTGTAGGTGTCGCAATGATTTTGGCGATTTTTAATGCATTAAATGGATGTATTATGGTATTTCCAAGAAATTATTATGCAATGGCCAAAGATGGAGCTTTTATAAAAAGTATAGGTATATTACATCCAAAATACAAAACACCAGTTCATGCGTTAATTGCTAGTGCAATGGTTTCGAGTATTTTAATTTTTTCAAGGGATTTAAGTCAATTAACTAGTTTGGTAGCAATCGTCGGGATTATCTTTAATGCATTGATATTTTATGCAGTCATTATATTAAGAAAAAAATATCCAACAATGCATAGGCCATATAAAGTATGGGCATATCCTATAACGATTATTTTAGTATTATGTGTAATGATTGGATTGATAATCAATACGTTTATGGAAGATCCTATCACTTCTATGATTGGATTTATTGTACCATTGATAGGCTGTGTGATATATCAATGGTTATATGCAAAAAATTAATAAATAAAATAATGGAGGAATTAAGATGAGACAATTATTTATAAATGGGAAATTTTATGTAGAAAAAGATATTTTTGTAGAGGCAGTATTCGTTGAAAATGGAAAGATAGTGGAAATAGGATCAAATGATAAAATTTTAGGATATAAACAAGGAGATACAGAAGTTATTGATATGCAACATAGACTCGTATTACCTGGTTTTAATGATTCTCATCTACATTTATCTTATGTTGGAAGACAATTAAATGAAGTTAAATTACATGATGTAAAAAGTATTCAAGAAGTAAAACAACGATTAAAAGCATTTATTGAAAAACATCAACTAGAGCCTGGAACGTATATTCATGGAATGGGATGGAATCAAGATTACTTTGAAGATGAACATCGATTATTAACACGTCAGGATTTAGATGAAGTCACAACACAACATCCAGTTGTTTTAGAACGAACATGTGCTCATATTTTAGTTGCGAATACAATGGCGATTCAACAAGCAGGTATTACAAAAGACAGCATATCAGTAGAAGGAGGAGCATTTGATAAGGATGAACAAGGTGAATTAACAGGTATATTTAGAGAAAATGCATGTAGTCAAGTTTTATCTATTGCACCTAAAGTTACTGTGCAAGACTTAAAAAAAGATTTGAAAAGTGCAATGCAGTACGCTTTAAAAAATGGAATTACATCAATTCAAACATGTGATATGTGGGAACATAATTGGCAAATGATGTATCAAGCATATGAAGAACTATTACACGAAGAGCCAATGTTACGTGTGTATCAACAAGTAAATATACAAAATATCAAAGCATATGAAGCATTCTTAAATGCAGGATATTATACAGGCTATGGAAATGCTATCCATAAAATAGGACCATTAAAGCTATTTATTGATGGTAGTTTAGGAGGAAGAACAGCGTTATTAAGACAACCATATGAAGATGACCCTACAACATGTGGTATTTCAACATTAACGCAACAACAATTAAATGATTTAGTAGATTTAGCAACTACTAACAAGTGTCAAGTTGCTATACATGCAATTGGAGATGGGGCAATCGAACGTGTATTAAATAGTTATCAAAGATTAGAAGATAATACGTTACGTCATGGTATTGTACATTGTCAAATTACTGATGAAGCATTATTAAAACGATTTGCAGAGCAAGATATATTAGCATATGTGCAACCTGTATTTTTACATTATGATATGCAAATTGTGGAACAAAGGGTAGGGAAACAACTAGCCTCTACAAGCTATGCTTTTAAAACATTATTAGATTATGGTGTGCATGTAAGTTTAGGAACGGATGCACCTGTTGAAGATATGAATCCAATAGCGAATATTCACTGTGCAGTAAATCGTCAAAACTTACAACATGAACCTAAACAAGGATTTTATCCAAATGAATGTTTAAGTGTAGTAGAAGCAATAGATGCATATACAATAGGAAGTGCTTATAGTAGTTTTGAAGAGCATTGTAAAGGAAGGATTAAACCAGGATATTATGCAGATTTTGCAGTTTTAGATAAAGATATTTTCAATATACCAAAAGATGAGATTTTATCTATTCAAATTGTTGGAACGATAGTAAATGGAAGATGGGTATTTCGTCAATCCTAAAACTTAGATAATAAAATTAGTATAAAATACTAGGAATCTGTTATTTTTATGATACAATAGAACTAGGTGATGAAATTGAAAACTGAACAATATGAACATAAGGATATAGAAGTAATCGCGAATTTATTAAAAGAGGGGAAAGTTGTTGCATTTCCTACTGATACAGTATATGGATTAGCTTGTATTTATGAGAATGAGGCAGCATTAAAGGCGTTAAAGGAAAGTAAAATACGTCCGGAAACAAAACCAATTCCTACGATGGTTTCTTCTATTCGACAAATGGAAGAAATTGCAGTAGTGCATAACGATGTGAAAAAACTTGCGGATGAGTTTATGCCGGGACCTCTAACATTAATATTAAAGAAGAAAAGCCATTTACCAGATTATGTAACGAATGGATTAGATACGATTGGAATTCGTATGCCAGATGATGATTTTATCTTACACTTGATTGATTTAGTAGAAAAACCATTATTGGTAACAAGTGCAAATATTAGTGGAGAACAACCAGGAGAAACAGGAGAAGAAGTCTTGCAACAATTAGATGGAAGAATTGATGCGATTGTTATGGGAAAAGCAAAAGGAACAGCATCAAGTACAATTGTTGATATGACAAAAGATACATATAAAATCTTAAGAGAAGGACCTATTACAGAAAAAATGATTAAAGAAGAGCTAAGATAAAGCTCTTTTTCTATAACTGTTATAGAAAGTGAATCATAATAATATGAATATGAGTATTCTAAGTTGAAAAGATACTATATTTTCGTTAAAATATAAGAAATGAATAATGTTGAGGAGGGACTATATGTATAAGAAACTTTTGTTAGTAATCGTAATGTTGTTATCAATTATTGTGACAGTACCGTTTGAGCATTCAAATGATATAAAAGCAGCGACGAATAATGTAAAGGAAATGGCGAATGTTGTTATTTTTGCATATTTTCAAGATTCAACTAATAAAGATTACTTCAACAATATAAAGACAGGGTCACAAACTAATGGACAGTGGATACAAAGTTTATATAATGGTTCACAAGGACGTTCACTAACGAATTATATCAATACAATATCTAATGGGAAATTAAAAGTACATAATATTTTTCCACAATATGACGCACAAACAGGGAAAATTAATGCGTTAGAATTAAAGTACAACGAGAATTATGCTACTACAAGTTTTATTGATAGCTTGATTTTGACTCAAATTAGAGATCAAGTAAGCTTAGATGGGCTTAATGTGGATTACGATAATGACGGGGTAATTGATCATGTTAGTGTAGTTATGCTAGGTGGTGATTCTGCAACCAACTCAGCAGTTTCTTTATGGCCACATAAATATACGACAACAGAGTATTGGGGTAATAAAAAAATGAATGTATATAACTTTCAATCGACTTCACATATTAATGAAGATATGTCAGGTGTTATATGTCACGAATTTATGCATTCTTTAGGATTACCAGATTTATATAAGAAAGATAAAAGCTCGTATCCTGTTCACAATTGGGATATGATGGGTTTTACTACAAAATATGTAGCTTATCCATTAACATATTTAAGAAGTAAGCATGCAGGTTGGGTTGATTGGATAGATATTGATACAATTTCTTCATCACAGTCTTTAACGTTGTATTCACAGGGGCAAGGAGGACATCAGTCTTATATTATTGAAAGTCCTATTAATAAAAATGAAGTATTTGTAGTCGAGCTACGAAATAAAGCACCTTATAAATTTGGAGACACAGATCAAGATAGCTTAGATAGTGCAATAGGTGGTACAGGTGTAATTGTTTATCGTATTAATAAATTATCAAAGGATTTAAGTAATTTTAATGGACAAGATAATGTATATGTGTTCCGTCCGCAACAAGGACAAGTTGGATATGAAACAGATCAAGAAAAAAATCTTAATAACGCATATTTACCGTATACTGATACAACGACAAAAGCTACACGTAATACAATTGGAAGTTCTGAAATGAGTCATAGTTTAGCAGATGGTGCTTTAACTTATATGGATGGAACGAATTCAGGTATAGTAATCGAAAATATTCAATTAAATTCAGACAAAAAAACAGCAACTATGGATGTTCGAGTTCCAACAAATACACAGATATCTGAAAAAATTAAAAAAGTTAATATGCTAGGTATTATATCACCTACAATTGGTCAAAAACCAAGTACATCTGTAACAACAGATACAGCTGATGTATCTGTTGCGAATGTATCATGGAATACAAGTGGTTCTATATTTGATTATAATAAAGAATATTCAATTAGTTTTGAATTAATTGCAAATAATGGAAAAGAATTCGCAGATGATGTAAGTGTATCTTTATTACAAGATTCTAATTTTACAGTCGTCAAAAAAAGTAATACAAAATTAAAAGTTACGAAAAATTTTAAAGTTATTTTAGCACCTGAAATTTCAATTACAGAGACAAGTAGTACACTTACTGTAGGTGAAAGTTTACAATTAAATGTAGAGGACAAAACTAATAGTCGTTTAACTTGGACAAGCTCTGATAGTCGTGTCGCAAGCGTGGACAGTAAGGGATTAGTAAATGCGTTAGCAGAAGGAACAACGACAATTAGTGTAAAGAACTCTTATGGAAAGCAAGCTTCTATTGTCATTCGAGTAAAAGCAAAAAATATAGTAGTAACGCCGGTACCTACTCCAACATATATTCAAGATGTCACACTTGCTGATATTCAATTACCCGTAGTTGGACAAACACCACAACAAACAATTACGACAAAAACACCAGATGTATGCGTAGAGAATGTGCAATGGACACCGATTACAACTACTTTTGACTATGAAAAAGAATATACAATTACGGCCACATTAAAAGCAATAAATCATAAAGTTTTTCATGATACAGTAACTGTAAATAGAGGATTATACTCTGTACAAAAAATTGATGAGACTACTTTAAAAATTACAAAGACATTTAAGAAAATTAATGCTCCAGATATAGTGATGACACAACTAGATACTACTTTAACAGTAAATGAGACATTACAATTATCAGTAAATGATTCAACAAATACTAATTTAACTTGGACAAGTTCTGACGCACGTGTTGCAAGTGTAGATAGTAAAGGATTATTATATGCATTAGCAGAAGGTGAAACAACGATTACCGCAACAAATATATATGGAAAACAAGCAAAAGTTACGATTACAGTTGTTAAGAAAAATGAGATTGTAACCCCAAATCCAACACCGGCAGTAATTTCGAAAGTCACGCTAGGAAATATAGAAGCACCAATTATTGGAAAATCTGCGCAACATAGTGTAGAGTTATTATCTGATGATGTAACTGTAGTTTCTATGGAATGGACACCTGCAAGTAATGCATTTACGTATGATACTGCATATAAAGTAATCATTACTTTGCAAGCAAAGCAAGGTTATATCTTTGATTCATCATCAGTAGTAAAGAATAAGGACTTTACATTCAACATTGATAAGATAGATGGTTCTATCATGACCGTATCTTATACGTTTCCAAAAACTCCTGCAGTATTATTAGAGGAAATTCAATATCCAATATTAAATGGTGATAATTCTATTGTTGTAAAAGATGAACAGAACAATAGTAATAATATGAATTCTGATGTTTCAGTTCGAGTTGATGCAGCAATTACTACATTTAGAAGTGTATATTTAAATGGTAAATTATTGGATCCTAAATATTATACTGTTACAGAAGGAAGTACAATTATTACTCTACATCCTAGTTATGTAGAAACATTACCAACTGGAAAATATCAATTAGAAATTGTATTTGAGGCAGGTTATGCTCAAGCTCAATTTGAAATTCGTAAACAAGAGAATTCTAATTCAAATTTAGAAGAAGATAATATATTTGATAATTATCTTCCTAGTAGACCTTCTTTACCAAATGAAGCATTACAAGATCAATTATCATTCATAGGAACAAATGAAGGTACTTTGGAAAATAAAAAAGAACAACAAACAAATATGTCTTCACATGAAAATATAGAAACAGGAGATAAAACAAATTATACTTTATGGATAATTTCACTTTTTGTTGCGTTAGTAGTTCTTGTGAGTATGATAATAAAACGTAAAATAAGATAAAAGATTATGTGTTATACATGCACATAATCTTTTATCTTTGTATAGTGATTAAATGCTAGTATTAAGAATAAAGAATAATTATAATATAAAGCAAAAAAACAAAAGCTAAGATGTTTATATAAAGAAAATATTAAATTTATAAAAAAGATGAGCAAATAGATAAAAAGGGTAATAAATTAAAAATTACCCTTTTTAAAGTTTTCATATGTTTATACTACTCAATTGTCAAATCATCTCCGTTAGTTTTTATAACTTTTTGATACCAAAAGAAGGAATCTTTACGATAACGATTTAAAGTTTTTAAATCAAATTCATCACGATCTACATAAATGAATCCATAGCGTTTTACAATACCTTCATGAGTAGATATTAAGTCAATAGCAGACCAAGGACAGTAACCTAGCATTTCACATCCATCAGATATAGCAAGTTGCATTTGTTCAATATGATCTTTTAAATATTGAATACGGTATGTGTCATGAACTTTTCCATCTTCTAGTGTATCATAAGCACCTAAACCATTTTCTGTCACAAGCATTGGTAATCGATATCTAGAATACATTTCTCTAATAGTAGCTCTAAATCCAATTGGATCTATCTCCCAACCAAATTGTGTTTTTGACAAATTAGGATTACGATAGTGTGTATACATACCAGGTTCTATTAGTCCACTTTGTTGATCAACTTGTTGATTTTCTTTTAATTCTATATGTCCACAAGATTCTACTGTTGCAGTATTATAATAATTGAAACCAATATAATCAGCACGTCCTTGTTTTAATATCTGTTTATCTTCATCAGTAACTTCAGGGCATGCATCGTGTTCTTTTAACCATGCCCACACTTGATGGTTATATTCACCATAAACTGCCATATCTAAATATAGCCAGTTTCTAACTGCATTAAAGTTTTGTGCAGCTAAAACATCTTCGGGTTTACAGCTTGCAGCGTAAACTAAAGAAATATTAGGAGCAGGTCCAATTTTTGCTTCAGGTAACATTTCATGACATAAAGCCATTGCTTTTGCTTGAGCTACCAACATATGATGATTTTGTTGATAAGTTTCTTTTAATATATTTTTACAATTTTCAGGCATACGTAAAGTTCCAATGACAGGACCAACGAGTGTTAACATGTTTTGTTCATTAATTGTTAGCCAATATTTTACTTTTTTACCGTATGTTTCAAATAATAATTTCGCATAGTCACTAAACCATGTAATAGAATCACGGTTTGACCAAGAACCTCTATCATCTAATGCTGCAGGCATATCAAAGTGAAACATTGTCACAATAGGTTCAATTCCATAAGATAAGCAAGTATCAATCAAGTTATGATAAAAATCAATTCCCTTCTGATTTACTTTACCAGTCCCTTCTGGAAGAATTCTTGACCATGAAATAGAGAATCGATATGCTTTAAATCCCATTTCTGCCATTAACGCTATATCTTCTTTATAACGATGATAGTGATCAACACATACAGTTAAGTCAGACGTTCCTTCTGGTATTTGTTTTACATCTTGGCATGATGGTCCTTTTCCATCAAGTAAACTAGCACCTTCTACTTGATAAGCAGAAGTACTAGCACCCCATAAAAAATCTTTTGGAAATGATGAAGTTTTTGTGTGATACATAATAAAATCCTCCTTTAATTACCTTGTTCCTCTTTATATAATTTATTGTCGTAATATTTGAAAAATGGAAAATAAATAATTGTACATACAGTAATACATACAAATGCTAATAAAATAGCTTTTACATCTCCACCAGTACCTAAGAAAGCACCAATTCCTACAGGTGTAGGCCAAGGAACATTCGCAATCATAGGATTTACCAGTCCACTACTTATCGCAAAGAATGCAAGTAAAGAACTAATGATAGGCCCTAAAATAAATGGTATTAACATATATGGATTATAAATCATAGGCATACCAAAAATAATCGGCTCGTTAATATTAAAGAATGCAGGAATAATAGAAGCCTTACCTAATACTTTTAATTGCTCAGATTTCGCAAGAAATACCATAAAAATAACTAAACCAAGAGTAGCACCAGAACCTCCAATTATTACATAACAGTTATTAAACTCACCTGCATAAGCGTAAATTTGTCCACTACCAGATTGCATTGCATTAAAGTTATTCGCAAGATTTGCAAGTACAATAGGACTTGTAAGAGAAGTAATAATATTTGCACCATGAATTCCTACACACCATAATGCTCCAATTAAAAAATAAATGATAATCATTCCATACCAAGAGTTCGCAATATTTGTGACAAACGCAAAAGGAATCTGAATGATTTTATAAATATCATATCCTAATACTACAAGTGCTGCGTTAATGATTAATACAACAAGTGTTACAATAAATGCTGGTATTAAGGCAGTAAATGATTTGCTAACGCCAGCTGGAACTGCTTCTGGCATACGAATCGTCCAATTCTTTTTCACACATAATGCATATAACCAAACAGCAAGACATGCCATTAAAATACCTGTAAAGATACCTTCAGTACCTAATCTTGTCGCAAAATCACCTAAACGAATTCCGTTATAGACATGTTCAGTTTCTGTAATACTTTGTACTAATGAGATTACACCATTATCAAAAACAAGCTCAGGTATTGTGAATAAAAATGCCATAAGACTTAATAATGCACCATTTAATGGATCAAGATTTAAATTTTCTTCCTCTGCTTTAATTTTTGTTAGTTCATAACCGATGACCAAACAAAAATATATCGCAAGAACGCCCATAGTAAAATGGTTTGCTACCATATATAAATCTGTAAATTTTACAAAACTAGCATCCCAAATTCCTTGTAGAGCAGGAAAAGCTTGTGGTAGAACACTAATAACTAAAAACATTGAACCAACTATTGTAAATGGAATAGACGCCATACCGGCAGCAGTAATTGCACGTACAAACTGTAAAGTCGAAATTTTAGACATAGGACCCATTAAATATTTTTCTAATATATTAAATACTGAATTCATATGATACCTCCTATAGTTGAATATTAATAATTTTTTCATATTCTTTAATACGCTGATAGTGTTTATCTTTGTTTAAAGATATGTTATGTAGTCTATGTAAACATCCATAAGAAAGGATAATTCCCATTATACATAGACCACTAATGAAAAAAGAAGAGGCTAATGAAACTGTAAGGAAAGGGTACAGATATTTAGAGAATGGTGACCATCCAATGATCATAAAACATATATTCGCAAATAGCTGTAATTTAAACACGATAGATGTCCATTTTGTATGCATATGTTTTTTTCCAAATGCTGTCACACTTTCTATACATGAAAAGACACATCCAATACACAGTAACATAGGTATTATCATACACATATTATGTAAACTAATGCACCAATATAAATTTGTGAAAAAGATACATGCAATACTATAATGAAGTAATAAATATCGTTGATAATACATGCTTTTTAAACTAAATAGTTTTTGTTGCTTGGATTGTTTACGCTGTTTCATAATATCCCTCTTTCTTTAAAAATATAGTTTTATAAATTGTCTTAATTTAAGCAAAAAATAATAAATTTTATATAAAACATCATATAAAATGTTAATTTATACGATACCTATATTCCTATGCATTTTGAGATAGTAGCGATAATTTTTTATATAGATACTCCATTTCTTTCGCTACTTCTAATAAAGTCATGGTAGTCATTAAGTGATCTTGTGCATGAACCATAATAATTTGAATTTCAATAACAGTTCCTTTACTGAAAGCTTGTAGGAGATCAGTTTGTGCTTGATGAGCTTGCACAAGTTCTTGATCGGCTTCTAATAATTTTTCTTGAGCTTGTTCAAATTTATCATTACGCATGTATTCCATCGCTTCATGAATCAAAGAACGTGCATTTCCACTATACAAAATGATATTAAATGCAACCAATTGTGATTGCGATTCTTCCATTTTTTCCATAATTCACCTCATTAAATATATTGTATAAATAAATTTTCAAATTGTTTAAATGTTGTTTGTTCCCACAACTCATGGATAGATGGACTATCACATAAACGAACGATTGCTTTTGTTAAGTAAATAAACCTTTGATTTTCGATACAAGATGGAGAAAGTAGAAAAACAAGTCGAATATCTTGTAATTCATGTTTATCTTGCAGCCCATTTTTGATAATACCGATTGCTATCTTTGCTTTCTTTCCTATCGGAAATGCAGGATGAGGAACTGCAACATGTTCATGAAATAATATACTACCCATTGAGGCACGATGTTGTATTTGTACTTTCATTTTCTCGAAATATTGAGAATCTTCATCTGTACATAGGGTTTTTAGCAATGTAGTTTGTACTTGTTCAAAAGTTGTAGGTTGCGTAAATATGACATATTGTTTCTCTGTAATATGTTGATGAAAAAGTTGTGATTTTTCTTCAAATGAAAATTTTAGCGATTGTGGATAATTAGATGCTCCTTGTTTATGATGGATAAAATTTTGAATTAGTTGTTTATCTTGATCATTTAAGAAGACGGATACATATAAAAATGGGACAGGAAAAACTAATGTATCTAAATTTACACTTGAGATCATAAGGTCAATGTGTGAAAAATCATAAGTCCGTAATTCATAATATCCTATTTCATCCACAATCGTAAAATAATCATGAAATTCTTTTTCTACTCTATTTTTTAATAACTGTGCACTACCATATCCAGTAGAGCAGATAATTAATACTCTTAGCTTTTTATTTTGATGATTGCGTTCTATTGCACCTAAAATGTGTAATGTTAAATATGCCCATTCATCATCTCTAATATCTAAATAATGTAAAGATGGCATAGTAGATAAATAATGTTTGGTTTTAGAAAACACATCAAAATATTGCGACATTGTTTGTTCTTTTAAAGGATTTTTTAAGAAAATACCTTGTTGAATACGTATTAACATAGGAAGTAAGTGTTCAATTAATCGATGAAGTAATGATTGATCTGTACATAAGTCTATTTCCATACATTCACCTAAATCAGATAAAGCTACCATTAATTCTCGCATTAGATTTTTTTTATGATATTTTTCATCTTCTTTCGCAAAGAAATAATTCTTAGCTCCTAAATGAAGGGTTAGATAATAAATTTCTTCTTTAGGAAAATCAATATCTAAATATTGGGATAGTCGAGCTACAATTTTTGTTGCAGCTTTTTCTGCAGTAGTAGATGAAAATATAATAGTATCTGGAAGGGTAGTTAGTTGAAAACCTAATTTTATTCGTTTGATACATAATGCTAAATGCATAATAAGATTTTGTATCATAACATCAGATAACTTTACACCATAATTTCTACATTCCTCTAAAATAATCATAATCATTGTTTCATGATGTAATTCTTCAAGTTGGAATGTTTGAAGTATTTGTGGAATAGAGAAGTTGTTTTGTTGCTGAAAAAAGTAGTACATAATAAATGCACGTTTTTGTTGCTCACTTCCTTCTATCCATGTTCCTTGTTTCGCTTTACTTACAATTTGTAGTTGATAAGGTCTTAATAACACTTTTAATTCTTGAAAATCTTTTGATATCGTAGAGCGAGATACATATAATGCATCGCTGATATCATCTAGCGACAACACTTCATTATCTAATAATAGTTTTTGAAGTAAATAATGCTTTCTTTGAGAGGCACTTTCACACAGTATATGATGTTGCCGTGTAAAAGGTCTAGATTGTTTTAAAAATGTTTCAAATCGTAAATACTGCTGTATTGATAATTGATATCCGTATCCAGGTTTTGCGATGATTGTAGCACCATGGTGTGCAACGATACTAGTTAATTCTTGAATATAAGTTCTAATTGTTTTTTCAGACAAACATAAGGTTGTTGCCAAAGATTTACTAGTGATGTAGCATTCTTGTGCTTCTAGTAAATGTAGTAATAACTCCCATTGTTTTTCTTTCACGGAAAACAACTACTCCTTGATATTTTGTAAGACTAAGTTTGCTAATTGTTGAATTCCCATTGGAATAGGTACATAAGCTTGTGGCGGGATTGATAATACAGGTTTATTCACTTTTTCCCCAGCTTCTTGAAATTTTTTTAAATACATTCTTGTTTGTGGACTTACTAAAAATAAATCAAAATCACTTGTTTCAATCATTTTTTGTCCTTCTGTAACACTGACAGCATCCATTTCAATATCTTTACCATTTTGTTTAAACCATTCTGTAGTTTTAGCTGCCATTAAGCTAGAAGACATTCCAGCTGCACAAATAATTAAAGCTTTTTTCATGTTATATCATCCTTTCATTTGATAGAAGATGTAAATCTTCTATATTGATAGTATATCATTTAAGCGGTTACAAAGTCTTACATAAAATTACCGTTGTACTACGGTAATATACAACCATCATGTATATTGTAAGAAATTTCAAATATAAAAAAAACACTTATTGTGTTTTTTTTATATTTATTGTAAAAGTGTTTATAAAAATTGATAGAATAGGGGAAAAAGTGATAGCACCTATGATTGTTCCTAATCCAATCGTATATGGTATTTTAAAAAGAAATGTTAATAATGTAATGACAATAATACATATGATATCAACAGCTTGTCTAGTTTTTGTAAAGCTTTTTTGATAAATATCTGCATAGGCAAGACAAGCACCTTCTAAGGCAAAAGATACTTTATTAGAAAGTAAGACAATAGCTATTCCAAAAGCAGCAATTATATAGGAGATAAAGCTATAAATACATCGTATTTGTAGGTTAGTCTCAGGAATAAGTGTAAAATAATATGTTAGGATATTGATACAAGTGCCTAATAAGATACTAAATGGAATTTGTAGAAAATGCTTCCATGTAAACAGGTCTTTTAATATTATTTTTTGTAGAAATACACAAGCACAATTAAAGATGATACCGATAGTTCCAATTTTCAAACCGATGATTTGCGATATTGCATTTGCGAAAGCATCCCATGCACCTAGTCCAACATTTGCTTGTATATTTAATGCGCATCCTAATGATACAATCAAAAAACCTAAGGTTGTATAGATATAATATTTCATAGTTTTCTCCCATCTTTTATTATTTGTATTATAGAAAAGAGACGGAGTAAAGTAAAGTAAATACAAAAAAGAATGAACATTGTGACATGTTCATTCAACATCTGTTATTCTAATTCTCCTTCTGGAAATATTTCTTTTACAAGAGGAATTGGGTGTTTTTTACGATATGCACAATATATCATAGATAATATTGAAAAACAGATTAGAATTCCTGCAAATACGAGGATTTGTGGAAGAATATTAGCCTCTTGCATAGATAATAATCGTCTAAATCCATCAACACTATATGTGTATGGTACAAGTGGGTGAAGGAAGTGATAAAATGATCCAGCTGTTTCTAATGGATACGTACCAGCAGATCCTCCTAAATTAATGACCATAAATATAAGCATTAAGAATTCTCCAATTCTTCCTAGTGTCATTGTGAAGAAAGAAATCATGGTCATAAATGCGGCAGATACTAATACTGCGAATAAGAATGTCATCATAACTTGTGCAGGTTTTAATCCATTAATCAGCATGAGGCAAGAAACCATTAGGATTGCAGCACCTGTAGAGATTGTGTACATGACACTTGCTTTTGATAACCAAAAATGGATACCTGATGATGCATGTTTTATATTTTTTAATAATGGGAACATTAATGTAAATGACATACATGCAACATATAAAGCTACTGACATCATATATGGAGCCATTGCATGACCATTATTTGCTACTGTTGAAATTTCATGATGTTGTAATGTTACTGGAGAGGCGAGCATATCATATGTTTTTTCAGTTGTGGATAATTTGCTTTCTTTTGCACCTTTTGCTAATTCAGTAGTTAGTGTAGAAGCTCCATCATGTAATGTTGTAAGACCATTTTGTAAGGTAATAGCACCTTGTGCTAATTGAGAAGCTCCATCTTGTAATTGGATAGAACCTTGTGCTAGTTGCTGACTACCCGAAACTAAGGCATTACTATTTTGTATAAGCTGAGAAGTACCGTCAAATAAGGTATTACTTCCATTAGCTAATGCTTCTATTCCTTGTACAAGTGTAGGTGTTTTTTGGGCAAGTTGTGAAGTACCACTACTTAATTGTTGACTGCCCGATACTAGCGCTTGAGATGATGAAGATAGTGTAGATAATCCTTGATTTACTTGTGATACTCCATTTGTGTATGCTTGAAGACCATATTGTAAACTATTTTCTTTCAATATTGTTTTTTCAGATTCTGCATCTATATACGTACCACCTTGTATAGAGGCATTTAATTTTTCTAAACCTTGTTGAACTTGTGTACTTCCTTGTGCTAATTGAGATACAGCAGTATCTGCTTGTTGCATACCATCATAAAGTGTTTTTATGGCTTGTTGATTTGCACTTGTTAATGTTTCTATTTGACTCATAGCAGTATCCATTGTTGTAAGATATGCTTGTAATGCAGAGACTTGTTGATCTTGTGGTAAAGCAAGAATTGCTTGTAGCTGTGTAGCAGATTGTTTTTTTAAAACATTTAATTGTTTTAGTGCAGCACTATTTTGTTCTTGTAGAGTAGTAAGTTGATCATTTGATGTAGCAGATGATAGTGATGCATGAAGTTGAGATAGACCATTGCTTACTTGCAAGTTTCCATCTTTTAATTGTTCTGTACCTTGAGCCAATGCATCAACACCATCTAATAGTTTTGATTGGGATTGTACTAATTGTTGTGTACCTTGATATGCTTGTTGTACACCATTAGTATAAGTAGAAATACCATTTTCTAAAGAACTACTACCGTTTTTTAAAGCATTAATTCCTTCAGTTAAGCTAGGCGTTGCTGATACAAGTGATTGTGTACCATCTTTTAAAGATGAAACACCTTGGTGAACTTGTAATACACCATCGGTATATGCTTGTAAGCCATTTTCTAATGAAGATGTTCCATTTGTAAAGGTAATTGTACTATTCGCAAGCTTCTGTAAATTATCGGAGATTGTTTGATTACCATCCTCTAATTTTGAACTTCCATCTTCTAACTGTTGACTACCATCTGCTGCTTCTTGTAATCCATTACTTACTGTTTGAATTGAAGAAAATAATGTTTCAGCATATGTTTTTGTAACTGTACTAGATACTTCACTTTGGATTTTATTAATGGCAGATTCATCAATTTTTGATGCGATATAGTTTGTACCAGGATTTGTAGTGTATTCTAATACCATTTTTTTAGGTTGATCAGAAAGTAGTGTTGTCGCATGTTTAGAAAAGTCTTTTGGAATTGTAATTACCATATAGTAATCTTGATTTTCTAAACCTTTCATCGCTTGAGTTTCATCAGTTTCAATAAATTTCATTGTATCATTATTTAATAAGTTTGTAGTTAAATCTTTACCTATGTGTAGTTGTTTTCCCTCATAAGTAGTAGATTCATCAAGATTAACAACAGCTACTGGAATCTGATTTGTATTTCCGTAAGGATCCCACATAGAACCAAGAAATATAGCTGTATAAATAACAGGAATAATCATGATTGCTATGAAAACAACTTTTAACCACCAGCTTTGCATAATTTGTTTCCATTCATTTTTTAACATAAGATTCCTCCTTTTGATATATCTTATCTATGGATACTAAATATCCATGAATGAAATAATTATAAACCTGTGATAAGAAATGTCAAGTAAAGCATATACTTTTTTTTCTTTTTTGTTAAAATAATAGAGGTGATACAATGAAAGTAAGACAAAGTTTTGAACAAGCTGTTTGTATCTTATTACTTATTGGAGTAAGTGATACAGCTTTAAAAAATAAAAATATATCAGAGAAGTTAAGAGTTTCTGATTCCTATTTAAAAAAGATTATGAGACAGCTTGTTATTGCAGATTTTATTACATCTAAAGCTAGTAAGTTAGGTGGGTTTACATTAAAAAAATCTTTATCTGAAATTTCACTTTTAGATGTTTTTCAGGCAATAGAAGGGAAAGAACCCTTTATGGAAGTTACGCATTTAGTTGATCGAGTGTTTTCTATTGGAGAAGCAGGAAGAAAGGTAGAAAATCAATTAGATGGTTATTTAAAAAAAGCAGAAGCGCAGTATTGTGAAGCATTATCAAAAATTATGTTACAAGATTTAATTGATGCAGTACATAGAGAAGATATATCAAATTAGAAATAAGCAGATATATAGATTTTTATGATAAATCAGTTTATAATTTATACATATAATAGAAGGAGAGCGTATGAAGAAAGATAGAGAAATGATATATATTACAGGACATAAACATCCAGATACTGATTCTATCGTATCAGCAATTGCTTATGCCCAATTAAAACAAAGAAAAGGGATAAATGCGATTGCATGTCGCCTAGGGAAAATAAGTGCAGAAACAGAATATTTATTAGAACGATTTGGATTTGAAGAGCCGATGTTATTTGAGGATGCTAGGGCAACAATTCGTGATATAGATATTGATGCACCAATGACTGTTACTCCAGAAACGACAATTTATGAGACTTTACAGCTTATGCAAGAACATAATAAACAGTCATATGGAGTTGTGAATGAAAAAGGGAAACTCAAAGGAATGGTCACAAAAAGTGATATTGCCGCAGTAGGTCTAGGGGATACAGCTTTAGCCATCCAATTATTAAAAGATACTCCAGTTACTTACATTGCGAAAACAATTAATGGAGAAGTTATGTATACGGATGACTTTTTGCACTTTAACGGAAAAGTAAGTATCATCGCATTAACCGAATCAGGGTTAAATAATTATGATATACAAGATCGTTTAGTCATTCTTGGAGATGATGTAGAAGCACAAAAAACAGCAATATTAAAAGGTGCAGGAATTATTGTGACAGTATGGACTACACATATTCATGAGGAAGTATTAGCGTTGGCAAAACAACATCATTGCACAATTATGACATCAGGACATGGAACAATGAATACATCACGTTATTTATATTTTTCACCGCCTGTAAAATTAGTGATGAAAAAAGATTTAGTAAGTTTTAATATGGATGAGTTTGTGGAAGATGTCGGAAAAAAGATGTTGAAGTCTAGATATAGAAGTTATCCTGTTGTAGATAATGATAATTACTTACAAGGTTATATTTCCCGTTATCATGTACTAAACTATCGTAATAAAAAGGTTATCTTAGTAGATCATAATGAATATGCACAGTCTGTAAAAGGGATTGAAAGTGCAGATTTATTAGAAGTTATTGACCATCATCGTATATGCGATATCGCAACGAATCAACCAATTTCTTTTAGAAATGAGATTATTGGAAGTACGGCATCTATTATCACTTCAATTTATATGGAAAATCAAATGGAAATTTCTAAAAATTTAGCTGGATTATTATTAGGAGCTATTTTATCTGATACATTAAAATTTCGATCACCTACAACTACAAGCAAAGATATCGGACTTGCGAAAGCTCTTGCGAATATTGCTGAATTAGATATTGATACATTTGCGAAAGAGTTGTTTCATGTAAGCTCTAATATAAGTAAGCGAAGTGTAAAAGAATTAATAGGACAAGACATTAAACGTTTTGAGATTGATGGAAATGAAATTATGATTGGACAAGTAATTATTTCTTCTGTTGTTGAGGTAAAAGAAATTGAGGAAGAATTACAAAAAGAACTTGAAGAATTTACCAAAAATAAAAAATTAGATTTATGCGTTATTGCCTTTACAAGTATATTAGAAAATGGTTCTGTTTTCTATTCAGCTGGAGAAAAAGCCAATGTGATATTTGAAGCATTTCCTAATAAATCAGGTGAACAACATAGTTTCCAAGAAGATGTATTATCAAGAAAAAATCAGATTGTACCAACATTATCTAGGGCAATCATTAACAGTGTAGGATAAGGGGCTGTGACGAGTAAGAGATTTTGAAATTTCTCTGAAAGTACAGCTTTTTTCATGATTCATATTGTAGTTCTTCATCTTAAATTGTATCTTATAGAGACTAACATTAGTTTTATTTGTAATCTTACATACTCAAAGTCATGCTATTCTGTTAGTAAGTATCTATTTATTTCCTTATGTATTTTTTAATTTCGGTATAAAACCGAAAAATTTAAATCATCAGTAAATGAATCATCTTCTAAAGACAAATCGAAATCTAATAGCATTATGACTGATATACGTTATAATAGATTTGAGTATTTAGGTTATTATACATATTTGAATTATACTATAAAAAACGTGTTTTCTTCTAAATGAAGTTAACACGTTTTTATACTTAGGACTATTTATTGTTTATTAACTTTATGAATATAATCATCAACTTTTTCTTCCAATACAGAGAATGTCGTAGTTCCATATTTTAATAATACTTCATGGAATTCGTTATCTTTAAATTTTGTACCAAGTTTTTCTTTAGCATTTGAGTATAAATCAAGAAATTTCATTAATCCTACACCACGTGTCACATAATAACCTGGATTATAAACAATTGTTTGATAAGTTAATTGAGCTTCCTTTTCACTCCAACCTAATGATTTTAAGAATGTTACAATATTTTCTTTAGATTCACCTTTATAATGAATTCTAATATCTGCAATCGCAAGAGCGTAATTATAATACTGTATTTGTTTTTGTTGGAGCTGTAAAACAGCTTTATTTACATTAGGTAATGATTTTAATGCATATAATGCACTATATGTTTCAAATCCTTGAGTGTATCCATTATTTTGAGCAAAAATTTTCATCCAATTACTTGTTAAGTTTTGATATTGGTATAAACGCATATAGTATGCACCAGGAATACCAGCCTGTGCAAGAGATACAAAAGCTTGTAAAGAGTTAACTTGATTTTCTAAATTTGCTGTATTGATTGTGATGAGTGGAGTTTTAGTGGTATCCATCGCAAAAGGTAAACTTGTTGCTGATGCTAATATACCCATTGTATCTTTTTCTTCTTTTTGTATTTTATAATCATAAATATCAACAGTAGGGAATTTCTCTTTATTTTCATCATATAAAGATTTCATAACATCCTCATATGATGTTAATTCTGTACGATATTTATTGTCTAACCAGTCTTCATATAAATCCATATTTTTATTAGCGACAACCAATTCACTTTTTTGTGCAGTTTTTAGTTTTTCTTCTAATGAATTTAAAGTATCTTTCACAGAATCTTCACTACCTGTTAATTGTTTGAATAAATCTTCATAGTAAGATGATCCTTTTTTCATATCAGATAAATTATATACATCTTTAGATGAAGAAATAGAGTCCATCGTATTTATAATTTTTTCATATGCAGGGATGAAATTTTTTGTATATGCATTTTGAAGTGATTTTGTTAAAGATTCTTTTTCTTTATCGGTTAAAGAAGTTTTGTTAATTTTATCCACAAGAGAAGTATATAATTCACTTTTTTCTTTTTTATCGACAACTTCACTACATTGTTTTTTTACTGTTTCTTTATCAATAAGTAAAGTATTTTCTTCTTGTTGCTTTTTTGTATATTCAAGAACTTGATCAATATAACTTGAAATAGATGATACATATGTAATCATTTTTTCTATTTGTTCTTTTGATGAGATATTTATAGATTTTAGTTCATCTACAATTTGTAGATGAATACCATTTAATGTGGAAAAGTAAGTTGGAAGATAACGATAAGATTTAGATAATGAATCTTCCTTTCTTTCTAACATAAATTTATATGTATCGTATTCTACTTTTTGTTCATCTGTTAATAAATCATAAGAAAAACTTTTCAATTCTTTTAATTGTTTTTTAATATAATCTTTAGCAGTATCACGTTGTTCATTACTAAGAATAGCTTGTTTTGTTGTTGTGATGGAATCTTCACTAATTTTATAAGTAGATGGATGTTCCATATATGTATATGCTGTTGCATAATCTTGTTTCATTGCTGTTTGGAAAGCAGTATCCATAAACTTATTAAATGCTACTTGTTCCTCTTTAGGGTCTTTTTTCTGGCAAGCAGACATGCTAAGTAATAAAGAAGCGGATAAGATACCAATTGATATTTTTTTTAACATGTAACTCATTCCTTTCTATTTACTACACATTATAACAAGAAAGTGTAAACGCAACAAGTTTTCTTCAATGTTCTATAGTAATTATTTCAAAATATAAAAGATTCACATCGAATATTTACTTTTTCCCATAATAGTATGTACTTTTTAGATATATAAAACGTAAAGAAAAAGTAGGAGGTATCCCACATGATGGTAATATTACATCATGGCGGTTT
>CAJFOG010000027.1 GCA_904395785.1 uncultured Eubacterium sp.
ACTTCTTTCGCAACTATTTTTATTGCGTTATTTGTCGTCATTCCTTGTTGAATATATGATGTTATAAGTTGATATACATCAACACTATCTTTTTCTGTATGTTCTTGCTCACTACATCCTTCCACAATCACAACCATTTCACCTTTTAACTCTTCTGTAATCTCTAAAATCTCACTGATTGTTCCTCTAATAAATTCCTCATGTCTTTTCGTAAGTTCTCTTGCGATGCATATTTTTCTATCTCCAAGAACTTCCTTACAGCTTTTCAACATCTTTGTAATTCTATGAGGTGCTTCATAAAAAACAATCGTGTATGAAAAATGTTTTAATGCTTGTAACTGTTTCACTCGATCTTTTTCTTGTTGTTTTAAAAAACCATAGAATAAGAAATGTTGTGTATCCATTCCACTAGCAACTAATGCATTTAACATTGCATTACTTCCTGAAACAGGAATAACTGGATATCCTCTTGAAGACGCCTTTTTCACAAGAAGATTTCCTGGATCAGAAATTAAAGGATAACCAGCATCAGAAACAATTGCTACTTTTTTTCCTTCTTCTAATAGACTTATAATCCCATCCACACTATGTTCTTCATTATGCTGATGATGCGCTATTAACCTAGTCTTAATCCCAAAATGGTGCAGTAATTTTACCGAATTTCTAGTATCTTCTGCCGCTATCACATCTACAGATTGTAACACTTCGATTGCTCTTGGTGTCATTTCATTTAAATTCCCTATAGGTGTCGCAACTACATAAATTGCAGCTTCTTCTCTATCAAAACTTTTTTGTCGTATCATATGATCACCTACCGATCGCTAAAATCAATATCCGGCCATAACTCTTTAAAGTCTAAAAATTGAACATCTTCTTTATTTTCAATTTTTACTTGTTGAAGTAACACATTCATACTTGTAATACGATATTTATTTCCTTTATATTCAACTTGACTATTTAATTTAGGTAAACCTTCTCTTAATTTTTTATACTGTCCATCTTCATATTTTAAACAACACATTAACTTACCGCATTGTCCACTTAACTTTTGAATATTTAACGCAAGCAATTGATTTTTCGCCATATTAATAGATACTACATCAAAATCATTCAAGAACCTTGAACAGCATGTTTCCATACCACATTTTCCTAAACCACCTATGATTTTTGCTTTATTTCTTGGACCTATTTGTCTTAATTCAATGCGACATTTAAAGATTGCAGCTAAATCTTTTAACAATTCTCTAAAGTCTACACGTTCATCTGCAACATAAACAAAAATAATCTTACTACAATCTAATGTATATTCAGCCTCGATAAGATGCATATCAAGACCTAATTTTTGAATACATTCATGACAAATTTCTAATGCTTTTTTCGCTTTTTCTTTATTTGATTCTACTTGTTCCAAATCTTTTTCTGTTGCTTTTCTAACAACTGGTTTAATCTCTAATCCGTTTGGAATAAATCTTTGTGTTTCTTTCACAATTTTTCCTAATTCTAGACCTCGAATTGTTTCCACAACGACAAAATCACCAACACGATATATATCTTCATCACATCCAAATGTATATATTTTTTTAGACTCTTTAAATGATATAAACGCAATAAAATGAAATGTTTTTTGTTGCACCTGTTCTTTTGGGGTTGAAGTAGGTTGTTGTTCCTCTTGTCTACAACATTTCTTTACATTTTGTCCTTGTTCACTCATAGTCTCACCTCTTTCATTTCATAAAACATTTGATCAATTAATAATTGTAAATTCACAGAAAATAATACTTTATCTTTCGCATACATAAGTGTCTGTAAAATGTGAAGATACATATGTTTCTCTAACTTCATTTCTGATACTTTTGTTTGATACCATGTATCATCTATACTATTTCCTTGCATACAGTCTTTAAAAAATATATATAACATATCTACAAAATACTGAAATGCTTGTTTACCATATTTTTTTTCTTTTGCGTTAAAGCCCTCTAATTGAACAAATACTAAGGCATCATCAACTGATTTTATATATCGATCAATCATGCCTTTCATAACGAATTTCGCATGTTGATAATCTTGTGTTTCACTTACTTCTATTACCAATTCTGGTTGTTTTAGTATATTACTTAACATATAGGCATCAAATATATCAACCTCATTTTTTACCATTTCAAAACATTGTGTACGATTCATTGCCTTAAACGGAATAATTTGACACCTAGATACAATCGTAGGTAATAACCTATCTAATTGATCTACTAATAAAATGGCAATCATATCACTTGTTGGTTCTTCTAAAAACTTCAATAATGAGTTTAATGCTTCTACAGTTGCATTTTCTGCCTGATCAATGATATATATTTTTTTCCCATGTTTTTCAAGTACTGTTTTTTGAAAAGCTTTTTGTAGTTTCACAATATCATCTTTTTTTATTGATGTTGTTGTACCATCTAAATATATCATATCAGCGTATTCATGTCGTAATACTCTTTGACAAGTACTACATTGTTCACAGGCAAAACCTTCTTGTTCGCATAGTAAACTTTGTGCCAATAAATATGCTGCTTCTTTTTTGATTGCTTTACTAGGACCACTAAAAATATAGGCATGTGCCATCTTATCATTTATGAGTGCGTGTTTTAAAGTTTGATAGGCAACAGGCTGTTGTAGTTTAAGACGCTCTTTAATCATGTTCTTTTATAATGTTTAATACTTCTTGTAGTGTCTCTTCCACAACAGCATCTAATTGTTTTGTCGCATCAATAATATGCATACGATCAGCAAACTCCTGTTTTACCCATTCATACCCTTGTGCTACACGCTCATGAAATAACGCAGTTTCATTATCTAATCGATCTTTTTCACCACGACACTCTATACGTTGCAGTCCTGTTTCTAAATCAACGCTTAAAAAGATTGTCGCATTAGGCATATGCCCTTCAATCGCAAATTCATTAATACGATATACTTCCTCTACACCAATGCCCCTAGCAATACCTTGATACACTAGCGAACTATCCACAAAACGATCACACAATACAACAGAACCTTCTGCCAGTGCAGGAAGTACTTTTTCTACCAAATGTTGCCTTCTACTAGCAGCATAAAGCAAGGCTTCACAACGAGCATCCATACGTGTATTTTTAGGGTCCAAAATAACATCTCTAATTTGTTCCGCAATATCTATTCCACCAGGTTCTCTCGTATATACAACAGAATAACCCGCCTCTTTTAATTTTTCATATATTAACTTGGAAACAGTAGTTTTACCACTTCCATCATTACCTTCAAATGTAATAAAAATTCCTTTTTTCATATATGTATTCTCCTTATACCCCTATCATATTATACCATACTCTATACATACTCACGATAGGAAAATCATAGGACACCCTTAGATATTATGATAATCATTGTATACTTTTAAAAAAATGAATGTTTTTTCATATTTACTTTAGATATTGGTAAACAAATTTTTATACCTTAAGATTTCTTTAGGTATAAATAGAGCTTAAGTTGTTAGAATATAAATATATTATTTTTTACAAATGATAAAATAGAAAGGGTGGTAACTATGCAAGAAAAACAATTTAAGATTTTTTTTATAATTGGAATCATCATGATATCTTTCATCACATTTATTATAACTAGTAATACATTTCACCTAGCGCTGGTATGGAATACTTTTTTAGCAATTATTCCTTTATTCATGTTGTTTCTTGAAAAACATATAAGAAATTCTTTCCTCAAAATAATAATTATAATAGTATGGATTTTATTTCTTCCAAATTCTTTTTATACTTTAACTGATTTAATACATATACAATCTTTAGACCTTTATAAAGTCATTAATTATTATGAAGTAATAAATTTACATCATATCAATGCTTGGATTGAACTTTTAAATATTTTTCTAGTTTCAACATTAGGATTTTGGATAGGATGTATCAATGTTACGTTATTTGTGAGAAGATTTCATAACAGATTTTTAAAAATTATGAGTGTATTTACCCTATCATTTTTATGTTCTATTGGTATTTATATGGGAAGATTTTTACGATTTAATTCGTGGGATATTATAAACCCTTTCAACATCATGAAAACTTTTATAGATAATATTAATTTATTTACAATACAATTTGTAGTAATCATGACAATGTTTATATTTATATCCTGTTTATTATATTATAGAAAAAATGCACTCATTAAATAGTAATTTCAGAAACATATTAACAAATAAGGTTGTATACTGTGATATTACAGCCTTTTTTCATCTTCGCAACTATTGGTTGACAAATTGAACATCTCACTTTCTAGTCATCTTCACGATGAAATGATACAATACAAAAGAAAAAAGGAGTAATAATTATGTTACAAAATAAAATTATCTCATTAAGAAAACAAAAGGGATGGTCAAAAGAAGAATTAGCAGTTCAATTAAATGTTTCAAGACAATCAGTATCTAAATGGGAAAGTGGTCAATCCATTCCAGATATAGATAAAATCATTCAATTAAGTACGATTTTCCAAGTAACTACAGATTATCTTTTAAAAGATAACCATGAACATGAACAACCTACCTCTACTTCCAATATTTACTATTTATCTGTAAAAGAAGCTTTATCCTATTTAAACATGAAAATAATGACATCTAAATACTTAGCAATCGCAACACTTCTATGTATCCTTTCTCCTATAACACTCATTATATTAAGTGGAACTATGATAGAAGAAATCGCAAATTCATTTGGCACAAGTATCTTACTCTTATGTGTCGCTATTGCAGTTATGATTTATATTACTTGTGGATCAAAAACAAAACCATACCATTACGTACAAACAACAGACTTTCAATTAGATTACCAAACAAAACAATTACTACAAAATATGCAAAAAGACTATATGCCTATCTATACAAAAGCAAATCAGCTCGGTGTATTTTTATGTATCATATCCTGTATTCCTATTCTCATGACACAAATATTTCAACCTCAAGCTATCCAAGTATTTCTAATAGCATTCAGTATTGCCATAGTTGGTATTGCAGTATTTTTCTTTGTGTCCGTAGGTACTAAATGGAATAGTTATGAAACATTACTAAAACAAAAAGCTGATAAACATGTACACCAATCTAGCCAATCATCTCTATTTATACATATATCTACAATTTACTGGTGTATTATTACTTCCATTTATTTAGGATGGAACTTTATTTACCATGATTGGCATATTAGTTGGATTATATGGCCGATTGCAGGTACTTTATCTGGAGCTACTCGTTCTATTTGTATATTATATGAAAAGAAAAACAAATAACATATTCCCTTAATCATAGTAAAAGAGATAGCATTTTATATAGACACTATCTCTTCTTTTATTATTCATTATTTATTATGAATTTTTACTTATTTCTTCTCCATAATATATCTTGTCACATAAGATGCAATCGCTAATCCTGCTGCTGATGGCACAAATGGTGAACTTGCTGGTGGTTGTTTTTGTTTTCTAGTAATTCCATTTTCATTCACAATTACCGTTTGTACACTTGGATGTTCACTTGACCAAACAACTGGTATTTTACCTCTTATTTTTTCTTTACGTACCAAGTTACGCATTACTTTCGCAACTGGATCATATGTTGTTTTCATTAAATCACATACTTGTACTTTTGTAGGATCCATACGATTTGCCATTCCCATACTTGATATAAATGGTATCTTATGTTTCTTACAATATTTAATCAACGTTAATTTACTACTCATTGTATCAATCGCATCTACTACAAAATCAATCTTATTCTCAAAAATGACTTTATTAGCTTCTTCATTATAAAACATATCATAACGTATCACATTACAATCTTTACGATATGTTTCAATACGCTCTTTCATTACTTGTGTTTTACTTTTCCCTATTGTCTCAAAGTTCGCATGAATTTGACGGTTTAAGTTACTAATTGCCACAACATCTCCATCAACTAGAATTAAGTTCCCTACTCCACATCTAGCCAATGCTTCAATCGCATAGGAACCTACTCCACCAACTCCGACAACTAATACTGTTGCATTTTGTAATTTCTCTAAATTTTCTTTCCCAACTAATAATTCCATTCTTTGTAACGGTGTTTCTATCATCATACTTACTTCAGCCATTCCTTTACATCAATTTCTACTTGTTCTTGAAAATTATCTGCTTCCACATCATACCAATGTACATCCATTTGGTTTTTAAACCATGTATACTGACGTTTCGCAAAATTACGAGAGTTCTTTTTAATTTTCTCTACACAGTCTTCCTCACTCTCCTGCTTATCAAAATATGGTTTCCATTCTTTATAACCAATTCCTTTAAAACTTTGTAGATCCCATACTTTCTCTTTCTTTAAGCCGTATAACTGTTCAATTTCTTGTTTCAATCCTTGTTCCATCATAATATCGACACGTTGATTAATACGCTCATATAAACGTTGACGATCCATCGTTAATCCAATAATATACGCATCATAAATTGGCTTATGTTCTTGTTCCTCTAATATTTCACTTTTCTTTTGTCCATCGTGTGCCATACTTAATGCACGGATAATTCTTTGACGATTATTTCTATGTAATGTTTTGGCAGTTTCCTCATCGACTATCTCCAAAATACTCCATAACTCATCATCACTTCTTTGTTTTAAAAACTCCATAAAAGTATCATCTTTATCTTGGTCAACAAACTTATAATCATATACTAATGATTTAATATATAAACCTGTTCCACCACATATGATTGGTAGTTTTCCTCGTTCAATCATGTCATCTATATACTTTCTAGCTTGTTCTTGAAAAACCTTTACATTATATTCTTCATCAAAGTCATGACTATCAATGAAATAATGAGGTACTCCTTGCATTTCACTTTCTGTAATCTTTGCAGTTCCAATATCCATATTTCGATATACTTGCATAGAATCCCCACTAATAATTTCTCCATTATATAACTTTGCCAAGGCAACACTTAACTTTGTTTTCCCAACACCTGTTGGTCCTGCAATTACTAATATTTTTTTCATACTTAACCTCTTTCAAATTCAAATTTTAATGTACGATCTTCTAAACATATTAAGGTAGGTCTTCCATGTGGACAATGGAATGGTTGTTCACACTTTCCTAAATCTAAAATAACTTGTTTCATTTCATTCATTGTTAATGTTCGATTAAATCGTATAGAACTATGACATGCCATTGTCGCAATCGCATGTTTTCTTAACTTCTCTAAACTTATTTCTTTATCTTGTAGCCATACATCAATCATATCTTGTAGAAAACCGACTTCTACCACTTGTTTCATCCATAATGGTAATTCCCTACAAACCAATGTTGTATCTCCAAATACATCTAATTGAATACCTAAATGCTGCATTACTGCGTTTAACTTGTCTAATTGAGAAACTACCCCCGCATGGCTTTCAATCGTAATGGGAATTAATAATGGTTGCGCATCATTTTCCCCTGCCAAAATACGTTCTCTAATTTGTTCATAATGATAACGTTCTTGCGCTGCATGTTGATCAATGATGTATAATCCTTTTTCACCTTCCGCAAGAATATAACATTTATGAAACTGTCCAATGACTTGTAGTTGTGGTAGGCTTGGATTTTTATTTTCTATTATACTATGTTCTTTCTGTGGTTCTACTTCTACTTGTGTATTATTGGATAGTATAGGTTCTTTATTCACAAACGCTTGTTGAACCTCTGCAATTTGTTGTTGCATCTGTTCTTTTACTTCCGGAACATCCAATTTTGGTTTTTCATGTATATATTCTACAACAGATTCTTCCGCTTTCATCATAGGTTCTTTTGAAACAGGTAAAGGATATGTCATTGTAGGCTTTGGTTTTTCCATAGGAATTTCTTCTTGTTTGATAAAACTTTCATTTACTTTTTCATGTAATCTTTTCACATCTGCTTCACGATCATAAGTAAAGGATAATTCTTGTATTTCTATTTTCTCTTTCTTTTCCTTTACAGGTTGAATAGATGGTACCGCAATTTGTTGTGTTAATGCATCACAAATCGTTTGGTACAGTAGTTTTTCTAATTGTTTTTCTTTTGATAAACGTATTTCCCATTTACTAGGATGAACATTCACATCTACAAGTTGGGCATCCATTTTTATTTTCACTACCGCAATCGGGTATCGATCTTTCATAATGTATGGTGCATAGGCATCTTGAATTGCTTTTTGTAGATGATGATTACGTACCATACGATCATTAATGTATAGTAACATATAATATTTTGTTGCCCTATGAAATTGTGGTTGAATTGCATATCCTTCAATTTCATAATCTAAGTCTTTTCCTTGTAGTGATATTGCAGATTTAACGGTATCTCTTCCATATATCTGCATTAAGACTTCTAATAAACTTCCATTCCCTCTTGTCTTAAATACCGTTCTACCATCATGCGATAATATAAATCCAATATTAGGGTGAGATAAAGCAAATTTTTGCACAACATCAGATATTAAAGAAAACTCATATTGTGGACTTTTTAAATGTTTAAATCTAGCTGGTGTTTTTTGGAATAAGTTTTGTACTTGTATCATTGTACCTTTTGGTGTTCCACAAGGTCTTGCATGTACAACCTTTCCATAACTAATTTCCACCTCTGTCGCATCTTCGCCATTATTTGTACGAAGCAATACATGAGATACAGACGCAATAGAAGGTAATGCCTCTCCACGAAACCCCATTGTGTGAATTTTCCATAAGTCATCTACATCTTTTAACTTACTAGTCGCATGACGTTCAAATGCTAACGTTGCATCTTGTGCATCCATACCATCTCCATCATCAATAATTGTAATACTTTCAATACCACCTTGTGCGATTTGAATTTCTATTTGTGTCGCATGTGCATCAATACTATTTTCTACTAACTCTTTCACAATCCCCATAGGACGTTCTACTACTTCCCCAGCTGCAATCATATTTGACAAATGCTCATCTAAACGATTAATTTTACCCATAACAAACCTCCTTTACGTAAAGTCTAATTTCATTATACCAAACTTCTTACATTTTGTCTTACCTACATCAAATACCATTTCCTAGGAAATAGAAAAACTCACCTAATACAAAGTGAGTTATACATCTAAATAAAATATATTCTTCCCATTTTCATACTTCCACTCTCCATATTTTTCTTCATAATTAGCAC
>CAJFOG010000028.1 GCA_904395785.1 uncultured Eubacterium sp.
ATGCTCTCCGAAAAATGAACAGGAACATTATAAAATCGGTGCTTATTTCCGCACCCTCGACAACCTTATCACCCTTCATCAGCGACAGCTAGAAAGATTGCAAAATATCAAGAAATCTTGCCTTGAAAAGATGTTTGTTTAGACTGATTTTTATATAAGAAATTAAAGAATAATATTATAGAAATATTAAAAATTTCAATGAACTTAAATATTTTATGAAAATTGATTTTAAAAATGACTCTAAAATCATTTGATTATAAAAATAATTCTGATTTTTCGGAGCTTTTGATTGTAAAAAATTAAATTTTTGAACGAAAATTCTCTTTAAATGGCAGTTTAGGTATGAAATTTGGTCAATTTTCAAATCAACTTGGGAACAGCGTAAGTTCTCAGATGTTGTAGAAACTCGACGTGGATTAACATACAAACCCTCTGATGTTCGGAAAAAGGGAGTTCGAGTTCTACGTTCATCGAATATATCTGAAGATAGTTTTACATTAAGCGATGACGATATTTTTGTTGTTCGTGAAGCTGTTAATATTGGCTATGCAAGAGTAAATGATATTCTCATAACCGCTGCAAATGGCTCATCAAGGCTTGTCGGGAAACATACGATTATTAAGGAAATTCCTGAAGAATCCTCTGTTCATGGTGGATTTATGCTTCTTGGTACAACGAAAGAACCACATTTTGTAAACGCATCAATGGGATCATCTTGGTATAGACGTTTTATTGAATTATTCGTAGCTGGAGGGAATGGAGCAATTGGAAATTTAAACAAAAATGATTTGGATAATCAAGAAATTGCGATTCCGTTAGAAGAAGAACAAAAGAAAATAGGAGAGTATTTCCGTCACCTCGACCACCTTATCACCCTTCATCAGCGTAAGTTAAAGGTGTTACAACAAATGAAGAAGGCTATGTTGGATGCTTTCTTTGAGGATAAAAATAGTAAATTTGAATTTAGAGAGGAGTTAGAGAGTATGACATTTACATATGAATCAGATTTTGAGAATGCATTAATAGAATTACTTACAAATAAAGGATGGGAAAAGGAAGTAATTAAATATCCTACGGAGAAAGATTTGTTGGATAATTGGGCAAAGATTTTGTTTGATAATAATCGTGGGATTGATCGTTTGAATAATTATCCTTTAACGGAAGGGGAAATAAATCAAATAATGGAACAGATTCAGGCATTGCGTACACCTATGAGGTTGAATACATTTATTAATGGAAAAACGGTTTCTATTAAAAGGGATCATCCAGAAGATACGCTTCATTTTGGGAAGGAAATTAGTTTAAAAATATATGATAGACGTGAGATTGCTGCTGGTCAAAGTAGATATCAGATTGTGCAACAACCAGTATTTCCAAGTAAGGAAAAGATGCAACATGATCGACGGGGGGATTTGATGTTGTTGATCAATGGTATGCCTGTGATACATATAGAGTTAAAAAGAAGTGGGGTACCTGTTAGTCAAGCATATGGACAAATCGAAAAGTATATCAATGAGGATGTATTTAGTGGGTTGTTTTCTCTTGTACAAGTATTTGTAGCGATGACTCCAGAAGAGACAAGATATTTTGCAAATCCTGGTAAGGGACAAGGGTTTCATTCGGAATATTATTTTCAATGGGCTGATTTTTATAATGAAGTCATGCATGATTGGAGAAGCGTTGCTTCATCCTTACTTTCTATTCCTATGGCACATCAATTAATAGGGTTTTATACAGTAGCTGATGAATCTGATGGGGTTTTAAAAGTTATGCGGAGTTATCAATATTATGCAGCCAATGCGATTGCTGTTAGAGTAAGTAAAATAAGATGGGGAGAAAGTAATCAACGTGGTGGTTTTATATGGCATACAACAGGTTCAGGTAAAACAATGACGAGTTTTAAGTCAGCACAACTTATTGCAGATTCTAAAGAAGCAGATAAGGTTGTATTTTTAATGGATAGGGTAGAACTTGGAACACAGTCTTTAGGAGAGTATCGAGGGTTTGCAGGGGAAGCGAAAGGTATTAGTAATGAACAATCAAGTGTAAAGGCAACAGAGAATACATATACACTGATTTCTAAGCTGAAAAGTAATGCACATTTAGATACGTTAATTGTTACATCTATACAAAAAATGAGTAGAATTAAAGATGATGAAGATGGATTAAATGCATATGACATAGAAAAGATAAATTCTAAAAAAATTGTATTTATAGTGGATGAGGCACATCGTTCTACATTTGGAGATATGTTACTTACAATTAAAAATACATTTCCAAATGCGATTTTCTTTGGCTTTACAGGAACACCTATACAAGAAGAAAATCAAAAGAAAATGAATACGACTACAACGATATTTGGAGATGAATTGCATCGATATAGTATAGCGGATGGTATTCGAGATAAAAATGTTTTAGGATTTGACCCCTATAAAGTTATGACATTTAAAGATAGTGATGTAAGAAGAGTAATTGCGTTAGATAAGGCAAAGGCAAAAACTTATGAGGAAGCAATGAATGATCCTAAGAAAAAGGAAATATATTATCATTATATGAATAGCCAGAATATGAAAATGGCAGGGTATATAGGGGAAGATGGAATGTATGTGAAAGGGATTGAAGATTATTTACCTAATGCACAATATCAAACGGATACGCACCGTAATAAGGTAGTAGAAGATATTGCAGAACATTGGAATGACATTAGTTATTGTTCAAAGTTTCATGCGATTTTTGCGGCAAGTAGTATTAAAGAAGCGATTGCATATTATCGTTTAATGAAGCAAAAATTACCATTTTTAAAGATTACATGTTTATTTGATGCGAATACAGATGATATAAAGGATGGGCAGTTAAAAGAAGATGCATTAATTGAAATATTAGAGGATTATAAAGGTTTATTCCATAAAAATTTTACACTGAAATCTTATGCAAACTTTAAAAAAGATGTTGCATTGCGATTGGCACATAAAGAATATTATAAAACAATTGATAATAAGAAAGAGGAACAATTGGATTTGTTGATTGTAGTAGATCAGATGCTTACAGGATATGATTCAAAATGGATCAATGTATTGTATATGGATAAAATGATGGAATATGAAAATATTATTCAAGCATTCTCAAGAACAAATCGATTATTTGGTAAGGAAAAACCATTTGGAACAATTCGTTATTATCGTAGACCACATACAATGGAAAGAAATATTAACCAAGCAGTTAGTCTATATTCAGGGAATAAACCTATTGGTTTATTTGTTGATAAACTAGCTAAAAATTTAGAAAAGATGAATACATTGTATCAAGATATAAAAGATTTATTTGAACAAGCAAATATTATAAATTTTTCTAAACTTCCTGAGGATAAAGCATTAGTAGGAAAGTTTGTCGCATTATTTAATGAATTTCAAGGGTATTTAGAAGCAGCAAGAATTCAAGGGTTTAAATGGGATAAATTATCTTATGATGGTATAGAAGTAGATTTTAACGAAACAACCTACTTGATATTCGTACAAAGATATAAAGAGATACCTAGAAATGCACCATCTTATGTTGAAGAGGATACACCATATGATTTGGTTGGATATATTACAGAAATAGATACAGGCAAAATAGATGCAGATTATATGAACACGCGCTTTGAAAAATATTATCGAACATTACAAAGTGATGAAGGTAGTGAAGAGCGAAAGCAACAAGCATTAACACAACTGCATAAGTCTTTTGCGACATTAAGTCAAGAAGAGCAAAAATATGCGAATATGTTTTTACATGATGTAGAAAGTGGAGCATTACAAGTAGAAGAAGGAAAAACATTAAGAGATTATATAGCGAAGTATCAATATGATGCGAAATCTGATCAAATGCATCATTTTGCGGTTACATTTGGTATTGATGAAACATTATTAAGGGCAATGGTAGAAGCGAAATTAACAGAGCATAATATTAATGAGTTTGGTAGATTAGATAAGTTGAAAAAGACCATAGATTTAGCAAAAGCAAAAGCATACTTTGAACGTAAGGAAGCAACGCAAATGACACCAGTGAAAGTGAATATTAAAGTCGATAAACTTATTCGTGATTTTATCTTACAAGGAGGTTATGAAATTTCATAATTCATTTCTTACAAAATAAGGGAATATAATATACAATGTAAAGGAGTCAAGGTTTTCTTGACTCTTTTCGTTTGAAATGAAATCAATGAAATATCAACCTAAGCTAGTTTATAGACAATAGGAGGTACGAATGGAAAAAAATAAAGAACACGTATTGTTTTGTGATTATTATGCGAAATGGATTTCAGTATATAAGGAAGGGGCAATAAGAGATGTTACACTTGATAAATACAAAATGACACAAAAATGGCTAGAAAAATTAGTTCCTACATTAAAATTATGTGAATTGAATCGAATATCTTATCAACAACTGCTAAATGAGTATGCAACGACTCATGAAAGACAAACGACAATGGACTTTCATCATCAATTAAAAGGTGCGATTTTAGACGCAGTTGATGAAGGACTAATTGAGAGAGATCCTACTAGAAAAGCCATTATTAAAGGAAAAACACCTAATGAAAATAAAAAAATAAAATATTTGAACCAATTTGAGCTACATACATTAATTTCTAATCTAAATCTTTCTTCAGATATTACTTGGGATTGGTTTATTTTATTAGTTGCGAAAACAGGATTGAGATTTTCAGAAGCACTTGCATTGACACCAAAAGATTTTGACTTTTCACATCAATGTATTTCAGTAAGTAAAACTTGGAATTATAAAGGTGATGGTGGATTTTTACCGACGAAAAATAAATCTTCCGTTAGAAAAGTACAAATAGATTGGCAAATGGTAATTCAGTTTTCCGAGTTAATTAAAGGAAGAGCAGAGGATGAACCAATTTTTGTGAATGGGAAAGTATATAACTCGACAGTCAATGATATTTTGTCTAGATATTGTAAGAAGGTTAATATTCCAGTTATTTCTATTCATGGATTGCGCCATACCCATGCTTCTATTTTGTTGTTTGCGGGGGTGTCAATTGCTAGTGTAGCAAGAAGATTAGGACATTCTAGTATGAATACAACACAAAAAACATATTTACATATTATTCAAGAATTAGAAAATAGAGATATTGATTTGGTTATGCGTTCATTATCTGTATTAAATTAAGGATGACGAATAGCTTAAGTTGGTATATCTTGATAAGGAATAACGAATGAAAAAAATGAGCTACCTAAAATGGTAGCTCCTACTATATAAAATAAATAACCTGTTTTTAATTATTGTATAAATGAGTTTCTTTGTTGATTTTGTGTTGTTGTCTGTGTGGCTTCTTGTAATGTTACTTGTACTTCTTTTGTTTCACTTTTACGTAAGATAGTGATTGTGATTTTATCTCCAGCACTATGTGATGAAATTGTAGTTTTTACATCTGCAATACCTGTGACTTCTTTTCCATCAATTTTTAATATTTGATCACCAATTTGTAAACCAGCTTTATCAGCAGCTTGCCCTTCCTCTAATGCAACAATATACACTTGTGTACTATTATCTTGGAATGAAATATTGCTTTCTTGTAAAGAAACACCTAAAGCAGCTCGTCCTTTTACATATCCATTTTCGATTATACTTGAAATAATATCTTTTGCACGATCAATAGGAATCGCAAATCCTAAACCTTCAATATTTTCACCACTTGATTTTGCGTTGACAATTCCGATTAATTCACCTTGATCATTAAATAATCCACCACCTGAGTTACCTGGGTTGATCGCAGCATTTGTTTGTAGTAAATGCATTGTTTGATTATCAATTGTGATTTCACGATCTAATGCAGAAATAATACCGTTAGTTACAGTTCCACCTAATTCTCCTAAAGGATTACCAATTGCAATCGCTACATCCCCAACTTCTAAGGAACTTGATGTTCCCATAACAGCTGGTGTTAGGTTATCTGCATTAATTTTTATCACAGCTAAATCTGTAGCAGAATCTGTACCTACTAAAGTAGCATCATAAGATTTTCCATCTTTCGTTGTGACGCTAACTTTGCTTGCATCTTCTATTACGTGATTATTAGTAACGATATATCCATCTTTAGATAATATGACTCCACTACCTGCACCTGATGTTACTGCTTGAGGAAAGAAGCTGTTCGTAGATACAGTCTCTGTTTTTATTTCCACAACGCTATTTGCTGTTGCATTGGCCACTTCTTTGACTGATAATGTAGTTGTGTTTGTATCTTTGCTATCTGATTGGTTATTTTGATTTGTTACAGATTGATATAATACGGTTTTTCCAGTACCACCATTCATATGTAAAGCAAACATAGTGCCACCAAATCCACCAACAGCTGCAAGTAAGAAGCTACCACTTAAAATAATTGTAGCTTTTTTATATTTAAATGGTTTTTTATTTAAAGGTTGTTCTTTTGGTTCTTCAAATATATCATGTATTTCTTGTTGTGTTGTATCTTTAATAGAAGAGGATGTCTCAACGGCTTCCATATCTTCATTTCTTTGCATTTTTTCCATAATTATTCCTCCTGACTATTTGCATTTATTGTACACATATATTATCGCAGAAAAAATGAAAAAGTATGTGAAGTTCTTCTGAATTTTTTGTCAAAAAAATTTG
>CAJFOG010000029.1 GCA_904395785.1 uncultured Eubacterium sp.
AAAGAAGAAAAAGCATGAAAATTATTTAGCATAGCTAATACACCAGTGGAAAGGAAAAGAGAAGGAGGTAAAGCATCGACATGAGAGGATTTTGAAGGAAAGATAGAATCGAATAAATGAATAATATTATATTTTTTATCAGCATCAACGAAAATATCGTTAGAGATTTTAAGAGTAGTAGATAAAATAGTAATCAAATCTCCATTTTTTAAAGCATCAAGTACTTTTTCTTTATTATCGTAAATAGCATAAGACATCACTCCTTGTCTAATACCATTATACACCTAATATTTCGAATAACTAAATATGTTTTTGTGATTTTGTTTGAATTACAGATAATTATATAGTTAATATTGTTAAAAATAAAAAAATGTTAGAGTTAAAAAGGATCTCCAAAAAAATAATAAGGTGAAGGGATGTAAATAATTATGAAGAAGATGAACAACTTACTTTTTAGTGCTATTTGTTTATCTATTGGGTTTGGAGCAATGTCTTCAAATATTTATGCAGAATCAAAAGACTATGATTCAATAGTAGAAGAAATTGTTGAAAAGTCAGGAACACCTAAATATGCTATTGAAGATAGTATTGAAGCAATTGTAGCGGAAACAGGACGAGAAAAAATTAGTGTCGCTAACGAATTTTTATTTGATATGAATAATGAAGCTATTAGCGAACCAACCATAGAGACTAGAGCAGAAAAAAAATTGCCTAATTCAGCATTAGGTGATATCTGGTACTCAAAAGCAACAACTTCTTTCTACAATCATGGACATGTGGGTTTATATTATTCTGCAAGTTCAATAATAGAAGCAAGAGGCTCAGGATATAAAGTTGCAATTAGAAACTGTTCTTCAATTACAGCGAAATCCGGTGATGTTGTAATGGCAGTAAAATCAATTAAAAGTAAAAATACTAGAGCGACAACAAGATCTAGACAATCAGCAGTAAATTGGGCTAAAGGTAAATTAGGAAAATCATATGCATATACAGTTAATAATAAGTCTTGTGGAAATAATGATTATAATTGTTCACAGTTAGTGTGGTGTTCTTATAAAGAGACAACTGAAGGAAGAGATTTGGATAGTGATGGTACATGGTTCGTTTCTCCTTCCGATATTAAAAACTCGGATTGGACGTATAATGTATGGACTTATTAAATAAAAAACTATTTATCCCCTTTTTATTTCTTTTATGTATATTATGTAGCTGTGATGCAGGACAAGAAAAATATTCTTTACTTTTTACTTCCGATATTGCATATGGAAAAGACAAATCATATTATGTGACTTATACAGAAGAAGGGAAAGTAAAGAATAAAACAGAAATAGAAGGCTCTCTTCATTACAATATCATTAGAGATGAAGAAAATAAAATAATATTTAATAATGGTAAAACTTTGATCACAATAGATAACAGCGATATAACTAGCAAAAATTTAGGGGACAAGCCTTTAGGATACTTAGAACAGAACTCTTACTTTTTCTATAAAAATAGACCTATATTTGTATACAATGTAGGATTTACAGAAGAAAACAAATACGAATCAATGATTCAACTTGAAGAAAACAATAATATTTATTTTAAAGGGTTCGTGGAATCGTTTTGGACAGAAAGCAAGTATTTTTATGCACTTGTATCATCGTATGATGATAATATAGAAAATATGTATATTGTAAAAATTGATTTAGATTCCGGAAAAATTGAAAATGAAGAAAAAATCAATTTAAAAAAGGAATCAAATATAGTCATTTCAAAATTAAGGATAGGAATTATCAATAACAATGCTTTTGTTTTAAAAGAAGTATTGAACAGTGAAGCCAGTGAAATAACTGATAGGAAAATTATTACAATTTCTCTTAATGACTTTAATGTTAAAGAGCATGATATAAAAGGAATTTCAACAAAAGAAAAGATCTATTATGATTCGTTCTTCAAATTTCAAGATTCAATATATTTTATCGCTGATAACAAAATTTATTACTTTCTAAATGAAAATATGTGTTCTGTTAAACAAACTTCAATAGAGTTACCAGAGGAGTTTGGGGAAGCATCAATAGTTAAAGAGAATAACAATAAAATTTATTTATTGGAACCAGGTGATGAGTTATATATTACAGAAATTGATTTAAATAAAGAAAAATTTTCAAAGCCGGTCAAATTAGAAAGACCTAACTATTTAAAGAATATGAGTGTCTATTCATATATTGTAGAATAAATAAGGAATATATAATGGAAAAGTAGTGTTAATCCACTACTTTTTTTTATTTTAAATGTTATTTACCAAATAACGCTATAATAGATTTATTCTAATATGAGGAAATTTTGAAAAATACTTTATAGAGAACAAGAAAGATATCATTAACCAAGATATAGTTCCTATAAAATTATTCATATTGAAAGCTATAATAACGATTTAGACTACCCTTTTGAATAAGAAAGTAGCGCATGTATCAGTTATGAAGACAACTGTGATATGTTAGATATCCTTTTGATCCCTTAGTGTTTCTTTATGTCATTATTACATCATAAGAAAAGGAGAACTAATTATTTCCTGATATATTTTTATATATCTAAAGAATATTTCCATATTTTCTTTCATCATCTTTATATAATACATGTTATAATAAACTTACTTTTATGAATGGAGGATTGATGCTATGAAACTAGGATTGTCTAGGGCAAAAAGTCCTGATAAACTTGACTATATATTAATTGCTATCTTAATCACAATGGCAATATCCAGTATATGTTCCATCTTTGCTGCATCAGGTATTTTAGGAAAAGATGTCGCAATAGATTATATTATGAAACAAGTCATGTGGTTTATCATTGGTGCAGTTGCGATGGGGGTCTTGCGATATCTAGGAAATGACAATCTTTTAGACTTTGCGAAAATTGCATATTGGATTATTATGGGAATGCTCATATTACTCTTAATAGGACAATTTTATTATAAATTTACAGGTGCTACAAAATTTTTATGGATTGTATCCACCGTCAATGGAGCTACCTCATGGTTTGATTTACCTGGACTTGGTTCTTTACAGCCTAGTGAATTTATGAAAATTGTTTTGATCATCATTACTGCCAATATTATCGATGAACATAATCAAAATAAAGTTATGGATTCTTATGAGATGGATTTTCAATTAATATTAGAAATAGCGAAATGGGCACTTCCTCCAATGGCATTAATCTTTCTACAGCCAGATACTGGAGTATGTATCATTATCGCAATCTCATTAGGAGTTATGATTTTATGTTCTGGCATTAAGAAACAATGGTTTATCATTATTGGAACTATCGTAATTATCTCAGTATTAGGATTTTTCTTTCTATATTTTTATGCTCCTGAAACGCTTGCGAAAATTATTGGTGGACAATATAAAGTTAATCGTATTAGTGGTTGGTTAAATCCTGAATCAGATATTTTAGGAGATGGCCACCAATTATACATGGCATTACTTGTGCTCGGTTCTGCTGGTGTAACAGGACATGGTATAGGTCAAAGTTTAGTAGCAATTCCAGAAGCACAAACAGACTTTATATTCTCTGTTATTGGGCAAAGTTGGGGACTATTAGGAACATTATTTATTTTAGCACTATGTTTAGCTCTTGACTTAAAACTATGCAACATTGCGATCAATTGTAAAAACATGGTAGAAAAATATTTTATTATTGGAATCATTGGTATCCTACTCTACCAACAAGTACAGAACATTGGAATGATTGTTGGCTTACTTCCAATTACAGGAATTACCTTACCACTAATATCTTATGGAGGATCTTCCTTACTATCTTATTTAATCGCCTTTGGAATTATACTTAATGCAAGTTCTAAGGCAAAAAA
>CAJFOG010000030.1 GCA_904395785.1 uncultured Eubacterium sp.
ATTTCAAAGATCGAATACTATATTTTCAAGTATTTTATATTTCATACTATTTCATAATTTACTACTTGACTTTAATATAGTTGTCTTTCTATCTACTTTATATTAAAAATTAAATTCAGCATTTTCTTTTTCTATTTTTAGTATAACACATATACAAGTATTGTATAATTTTTGGTAAATATTGTAAAATTACATAATTGTGTTACAATCAAATGTGATTGGGAGGCGCTATGGAAACTTTATTTATAAAATATATACTACCTTTGTTTACACTTTCAAACTTATTGCTATTGTTGCGATTTATTGAATTCATTTGTATTGTTTTCTTAACGTTTATTATATATCGTATTTATAAGCGTTCGTAAAACACCTTTTGGTGTTTTCTTTTTTTATACTGTGGTACAATATTAATTATGGAGGGATGTTTATGAAGGAACCTTTGGCATATCGTCTTCGCCCTAAATACTTACATGAAATTATTGGTCAACAACATCTTGTATCTTCAGGATGTGTACTTCAAAAATGTGTTGAAAAAAAGAAGTTATTTTCTATGATTTTATACGGTCCTCCTGGTACTGGGAAAACAACACTTGCTAGTGTACTAGCAAATGAATTGAATATACGTTATCGCTTATTTAATGCAGTTACTGGCAATAAAAAAGAACTAGATCAAATATTTGCCCAAGCAAAACTAGAATCAGGGCTTGTACTTATTATTGATGAAGTACATCGACTAAATAAAGATAAACAGGACTTATTATTACCCTATGTAGAAAACGGCACAATCATTATGATTGGTGCTACAACTTCTAACCCTTTACATGCAATCAATCCTGCGATACGCTCTCGATGTCATTTGTTTGAAGTAAAACCCTTAACTGTTAATGATATAAAATTAGCTTTACAAAGAGCGATTCATCACCCTGATGGATTGGCAGATCAAGTCACAATTACAGATGAGGCATTAGATATTATCGCTAATCATAGTAATGGTGATATTCGTTATGCGTTAAATATATTAGATATTTGTGCTGTAACATGTGAAGATACAATCACAAAAGATACAATTTATCAGTTTACACAAATACCAAATCGTTCAACGGATTCTGATGGAGATGGTTATTATGATGTATTAAGTGCTTTTCAAAAATCCATACGTGGTAGTGATGTAGATGCTGCCTTATATTATCTAGGTTTACTTATCGAAGCAAATGATATGGATAGTATAGAACGTAGATTATTAGTAACGGCATATGAAGATATAGGACTTGGAAATCCTGCAGCATGTGCACGCTGTGTACAAGCTGTAGATGTTGCGAAAAGAGTTGGCTTTCCTGAAGGTCGCATACCTTTAGCTCATGCAGTCATTGATTTATGTTTATCACCAAAATCAAAAAGTGGAGAATTGGCAATTGATGCTGCAATGCAAACTTTACGTCATACTTCTTATAGCGTTCCTTCTTATTTAAGATTAACACCTGTACATATGAAAGAGGAAGATAAGTATGATTATGGTAGAAGTGATTTATGGAGTAAGATTCAATACTTACCTAATCAATTAAAAGATATGCAGTTTTACCATCCTCAAACCAATTCTGCCTATGAAAAAGTATTGGCACAAAACTTAGAAAAACTACGTCAAACAAAAAGAAGTAATGATTTAGCACAATTAAAAAGAAAGTATCCTAAAGGATAGAAAGGATTGTTTATGAAGAAAAAAGAAATTTATTTAGCTGGAGGTTGTTTTTGGGGGGTACAGGCATATTTTGAAAATATCCAAGGTGTAATATATACAGAAGTAGGATATGCCAATGGACATACACCAAACCCTACATATGAACAAGTATGTAGTGGTACAACAAATCATGCGGAAACACTATATGTAGTTTATGATGCAGATATTGTTTCTCTTCCCTTTTTATTAGATATGTATTTTGCGGTAATTGATCCTACATTATACCACCAACAAGGAAATGACATTGGTTCTCAATATCGCACTGGAATATATTATGTAAATGAAAAAGATAAGGTATGTATTATAACTGCTTTAGAAAACTTACAACAATCCTATACTAAAAAAATTGTAGTAGAGTGTGAACCTTTACTATGTTTTTATCCTGCAGAAGAATATCACCAACAATATTTAAGAAAAAACCCTAATGGATATTGTCATATTTCTAAAGCTAAAATTGAAGCAGCAAAAAATAAAACACCACAAGCTTATTAGGAGAATATTATGTATATACAATTAGCACTTGATGAAGAATATATATCTATTATGAAATCATTACCCTTGTTTCAAAATATCTCAAAACAAGATTTAATTAACTTATTGAAATGTTTAACCTATTCTATTCAAACATATAAAAAAGGAGAAACAATTTCAATTAGTGATGCTCCTGTAAAAAAAATTGGTATTGTCTTGCATGGCTGTGTTCATATGGTGAAAGAAGATATATGGGGAGATAAAACGATTTTAGCGCTTATTCAAAAAGGACAAATATTTGGAGAAACTTTTGCTTGTGGTAGTAATTTTATATCTACTGTCTCTTTTCTTAGTGCACAAGCTTCTACTGTTTTATATTTACCTTTTCATCGCGTCATGCATCAATGTAGTAACTCTTGTTTATTCCACCATATGTTAATTGAAAATATGATAAAAATGATTGCGGATAAAAATGTAGCACTCATGAAAAAAGTGGAAATTATATCACAGAAAACATTGCGTAAAAGAATTCTAACATTTCTTCATATTGAATCTCAGCATCAACAAACTTCTCAAATAACATTATCTATGGGTAGAATAGAAATGGCAGAATATTTAAGTACAGATCGAAGTGCTCTTACAAGAGAATTAAACCATATGCAGAAGGAAGGCCTCATAAAATTTAATAAAAATACTTTTACTTTACTGTAAGTATTTATAAGTTTATTGTGAAAATATTAATTTGTTACAAGTATGTTGCAAATGCAACATACTTTTTTTCATATCTATTGTATTGTTTGTGCATAAATTATCATACAAGGAGGAAATTAGATGTACATAGAAGATTTTTTAGCTATGTGTAATGCTGCGAAAAGCAAAGTAGCTTTTTTGAAAAACAATCCACTTGGATACTTTATCGCAAGTATGCTCGCTGGTGCATTTGTTGGATTTGGAGTTCTACTCGTATTTTCTATTGGTGGTATGATGAGTGGTGTTCCTTATACTAAAGTTATCATGGGATCCTCATTTGGAGTTGCCTTAAGTTTAGTTATCATTGCTGGTGCAGAGCTGTTTACTGGTAATAACATGGTAATGGTAAGTGGTGTATTGAAAAAAACAATCACTATGCTGGATGCCATAAAACTTTGGGTTCTATGCTGGATTGGAAATCTAGTAGGAAGTATACTTATTGCGTTATTGTTTTATTGGGCAGGATTAGCAAGTGGTAACGTTGGTGAATTTATCGCATCCAGTGCACAAGCAAAAATGGAAGTGGCTTTCCTACCATTATTGGTACGAGGGATATTATGTAATATATTAGTTTGTTTAGCGGTATGGTGTGGATTTAGATGTAAATCTGAAAGTGGCAAATTAATTATGATATTTTGGTGTTTATTTGTATTTATAACTGCTGGATTTGAGCATAGTATAGCAAATATGACATTATTAAGTATTTCTTTATTATCTCCAATGTCCGCAACAGTAAGTATTGTAGGATTCCTTTATAATCTTGCAGTTGTAACACTTGGTAATATGATTGGTGGTATCGTTTTTGTAGCGTTGCCTTATTATATGATTTCAAATAAGAAAGAAGGTTAAAAAAATGGGTTTTCAAATTCGTAAAGATGATATACAAACAGTGTTTCAATCATGGTTAGAAAATTATCGTATTTTTGCACCAAAAGTATATGCACAAACTGGTAGATTTTCTGATACAGATTGTGTTCGTTATGGAGAAGTTACTTCCTTTGATGAAATTGTATTCGATAAGAAATCTGAATTCTCTTATAAAGAAGTAATCGTTCCTGTATCACAAACATTATTCTATTTTACAGAAGATCAAGTTACTGAACCTAAATTACCAAGCAAAAAAGCAATGATTTTCTTACGTAGTTGCGATATGCATGCGTTAAAACGTTTAGATCATATGTATCTAAAAAATGGATGTGAAGATACTTACTATAAACGTTTACGTGAAAACTGCGTATTTGTATTAATAGGTTGTACACAATCTTACGACAACTGTTTCTGTGTAAGCATGGAAACAAATATTTCCACAAACTACGATATGAGTATAGATATAAAAGATGATTACTTAATGATTGATTGTAAACATGAAGCTCTATCAAAATCTTTAGAAGCTGTTCAATATAAACTATGTGAAGTAACTCCATCTTATGTAACTGAAAATAAAGTGAAAGTATCAATTCCTGAAAACTTATCAAATAAAGTTGCGAAAAGTAGTGTATGGGATGAATATAACAGTCGTTGTATTGCTTGTGGACGTTGTAACTTTGTATGCCCTACTTGTACATGTTTTACAATGCAAGACTTGTTTTATACAGATAATGGAAAAGTTGGAGAACGTCGTAGAATATGGGCTTCTTGTATGGTTGATGGTTATACAGATGTTGCAGGTGGAGGAGCATATCGTAAGAAAAATGGAGAACGTATGCGTTTTAAAGTTTTACATAAAGTGTTAAACTATCGTAAACGTACAGGATACAATATGTGTGTTGGTTGTGGGCGTTGTGATGATATTTGTCCAGAATATATTTCATTCTCTAACTGTATCAATAAATTAGAAGATGCAATGAAGGAGGTAAATTCACATGAATAATCCATATGTACCATTTCACTCTACAATTTTAGATATCATCAAACATACTGATATCGAATATACGTTCCGCATGTCATACAGTAAAGATGATGTAAAACCAGGACAATTTTTTGAAGTATCCATTCCTAAATATGGAGAAGCTCCTATTTCAGTATCAGGAATTGGAGAAGGGTTTATTGACTTAACCATTCGTAAAGTAGGGAAAGTAACAAATGAAATATTTGAAAATTATAAAGGTGATTCTTTACTATTAAGAGGTCCTTATGGTAATGGATTTGATGTTAACTTATATAAAGGGAAAGAATTAGTAATAGTTGCGGGAGGTACAGGTCTTTCTCCTGTACGTGGAGTTGTGGAATATTTCCACAATCACCCTGAAGAATGTAAAAGCATGACATTAATTTGTGGTTTTAAATCGATTGAAGATATCTTATTCAAAGATGATATTGAAGCGTGGAAGCAAACTATGAATGTTATCTTAACTGTAGATAGTGCTCCTGAAGGCTCTGGTTATCAAACAGGGTTAGTTACAAAATATATTCCAGAATTAAATATGGAAGACATGAAAACAGCAACTGCTATCGTAGTAGGCCCTCCTGCCATGATGCGTTTTTCCACAATGGGATTATCTGATGTAGGATTCTTAGATGAAAATATATGGATTTCTCATGAACGTAAAATGTGCTGCGGAATAGGAAAATGTGGCCATTGTCGAATCAATGATGTATATGTGTGTTTAGATGGTCCTGTCTTTAATTATGTAGAAGGTAAAGACTTAATTGATTAAGGAGGTAGACGTTATGGATATTAATACAAAACAACTAAAGAAAAATGCATTTCGTGTTACAAAAGTTCGTGGAGTAACTGCATCTAGAATTCGTGTGCCTGGTGGACACTTAGATGCACAATACTTATCAAAAATACAACATATCGCACAAACTTATGGAAATGGTACAGTGCATATTACAAGTCGTCAAGGTTTTGAAATTCCAGGTATTCCTTTTGAGAAAATGCCAGATGTTAATGCTGAACTACAACCATTAATTGAAGGATTAAACATTAATCAACCTGAAGTAGGAAAAGGATATTCTGCAAGTGGTACTAGAAATATTACTGCTTGTGTTGGAAATCGAGTATGTCCTTATGCATGTTATGACACAACGGGTTTTGCGCAAAGAATTGAAAAAGCTGTATTCCCTAACGATCTACACTTTAAAATCGCATTAACAGGATGTCCTAACGATTGTGCTAAAGTACGTATGCATGACTTTGGAATCATGGGAATGACAGAACCTCAATTAGATCCTGAAAGATGCATTAGTTGTGGTGCTTGTATTAAGGCTTGTAAGAAAAAATCAGTAGAAGCACTACATCCTGTAAACTATCGACCACAACGTAGTCACCAAAAATGTATAGGATGTGGAGAATGTATTATTAACTGCCCTAACATGGCTTGGACTAGAAGTAACAAAAAATACTATCGTCTAACACTATTAGGAAGAACTGGTAAGAAAAATCCTCGTTTAGGAGAAGACTTCATCAAATGGGTGGATGAAGATAGTATTATAAAAATCATTTTAAACACATATGATTATGTAAAAGAGTACATTGACCCAAATGCACCTGGTGGAAAAGAACACATTGGATATATTGTTGATAGAACAGGTTTTGAAGAATTCAAAAAATGGGCATTACGTGGTGTAGAATTACCACCATTTGCGGAAATCAATGAAAACATCTATTGGAATGGTGTAAAATATTAATCATAGAAAAACACGCTACCAAAATAATGA
>CAJFOG010000031.1 GCA_904395785.1 uncultured Eubacterium sp.
CACCAATGGATGGAAAAATAATTCGCTTAGAGAAATTAAAAGATGATGCATTTTCACAAGGTGTATTAGGAAAAGGTATTGGAATTTTACCTACTGATGGAAAAGTATACGCACCAGTAGATGGAACTGTTACTACATTATTTCCTACATTACATGCGATTGGAATTACTGGCGACAGTGGTGTAGAAGTATTGATTCATATTGGATTAGATACTGTTTCTTTAGAAGGGAAAGGGTTTAAAGCATACATTCAACAAGGTGATAAAGTAACTAAAGGGCAACACTTATTAGATGTAGATTTTAAAGTGATTGAAGATGCAGGACTATTAACAGAAACACCTGTAATCATTACGAATAGTGCAGATTTGTTAGATGTGATTGAAACTGATAAAGAATCTGTAAAAGCTAAAGAGGAACTGATTACTGTATTATTTTAGACTATGTAGACATCAGATATTCTTCTGATGTCTATTTATTTATAAACGTGGAGGTATAGATTATGAGTTTTAGAAAAGATTTCTTTTGGGGTGGAGCTACTGCTGCAAATCAATGTGAAATGAACCTAGGTTAGTAACATATATTGATCAAGATGGAGTTTCACATGCAGTACCACAAAATTTAGATAAATTACCAGAAGGTGCACACTACGCAGTATTAGATGATTACTATTATCCAAATCATGATGGAATTGATTTCTATCATCGTTATAAAGAGGATATTGCATTATTTGCGGAAATGGGATTTAAAATGTTTCGAATGTCTATTTCGTGGTCACGTCTATTTCCTAATGGAGATGAAGATGAGCCAAATGCAAAGGGGGTAGAATTTTATCGAAATGTATTTAAAGAATGTAGAAAATATAATATTGAACCATTAGTAACTATTTGGCATTTTGATACTCCATTATATTTAGAAGAACATTATGGTGGTTGGACAAATAGAAAATTAGTAAGTTTTTATGAAAAGTTTGCTAAAACGTGTTTTGAAGAGTATAAAGGTTTAGTCAAGTATTGGCTAACATTTAACGAAATTAATAATACCGTGATGTTTTTAGAAATGTTTGGAAATACAGCAACTGATCAAGACTATCAAGATGCTTATCAAAAGCTACATTATCAATTTGTCGCAAGTGCAAGAGCTGTTCAAATAGGTCACGAAATAGATCCTGAAAATAAAATTGGTTGTATGATATGTGGAATAACATTTTATCCAGGTACTTGTGATCCAAAAGATATTATATATAATCGACATGTTTGGGAAAAAAGTATCTTTTACTGTGGTGATGTTCAATGTAAAGGAAAATATCCAACATATGCAAAGCGTTTGTGGAGTGAACATAATGTACAATTAGATATTACAGAACAAGACTTACAAGAATTGAAAAAAGGAACTGTGGATATGTATTCGTTCTCATATTACATGTCAACTTTGAATACAACACATGAAGTAGAAGATATGGTATCAGGTAACTTTTCAGCAGGGGCAAGAAATCCATATTTAACGTATTCTGATTGGGGATGGGCAACAGATGAAACAGGTTTACAATATTATTTAGAAATGATGTATGATCGTTATGAATTGCCAATGTTGATTGTAGAAAATGGTTTAGGAGCAATAGATAAAGTAGAGCATGATGGAAGTATTCATGATGATTACCGTATAGATTATTTAAGAAAACATATACAAGCAATGGAAAAAGCAATAGATAATGGCGTAGACTTAATTGCATATACAACATGGGGGTGTATAGATTTAATTAGTGCAGGTACAGGAGAAATGAAAAAACGTTATGGTTTTATATATGTAGATAGAGATGATGAAGGTAATGGTACTTATGAACGTAGTAAAAAAGATTCATTTTATTGGTATAAAAAGGTAATTGCATCAAATGGAAAGGATTTAGATTAGGAGGTAAAGAAAATGGGATTTAGAGAAGGATTTTTATGGGGTGGTGCTACTGCAGCTAATCAATGTGAAGGTGCTTATAATGTAGGCGGAAGAGGATTAGCTAATGTTGATGTAACTCCTATTGGAAAAGATCGTTTTGCTGTGGCAGCAGGAAAAATGAAAATGTTTGATTTTGATGATGAACATTTTTATCCTGCAAAAGAAGCAATTGATTTCTATCATCGATATAAAGAGGATATTGCGTTATTTGCAGAAATGGGTTTTAAAACATATCGTATGAGTATAGCGTGGAGTCGTATTTTTCCTTTAGGGGATGAAGAAGAACCAAATGAAGAAGGTCTACGTTTTTATGAAGATGTATTTAACGAATGTAAG